>JALNWR010000106.1 GCA_023230795.1 Candidatus Cloacimonadota bacterium | reverse complement strand
GTGATGAACAGGGACGCGGGGTAAGCAGCGGGATATATCTCTACCGCCTCAGCTGTGCAGATCAAACGGTAACGCGTAAGATGCTGATGGCCAAATGAGCTGAAAGCAATAATATGTAGCCGGAGGACGCCGATCCTCCGCAGAGTCCCAACTGTAAATTCCTCAACTAATAGGCATATCCTCAATTTTTCTCCTGCCTATAAAAAAAGAGTGGACAGGATTCTCTTTATCTTTAGAGTGGTGCAATGCAGTCAAAGAATTGCTAATCTAATGATTAGATTCCTATAAAAGGAGATTAATACGTGTAAACAGTACAAAGCATTATCTGTTGCCTTTGTCCTACTATTCGTTTTTTCTGCGGCTTTAATTGCCAGGGCCCCGCAAACAGCAGACCAGGCAAAAGCCAAGTATGCAAATGACCTCATCAAAGTAAAACTTAGCCCTCAGGCTATTACACGCAGCAATCTTCCTGTTGCGCTATATGCAAAGACCAGCACTTTTGGCATCAATGAACTGGATCAATTGCTCAGCGTGAAAGGTGGAACCACCATCATCCGCGCCCACCGCAAGGTGAAAGACCAGGCCTGGGCAGATAAAACCGGCTGGGACAACTGGTTCCTGATCCGTCTGGATGGCCGCAGCAGCGTGGAAGACGCTATTGCTTCCTTCCGGCAAAGCCGCTATATCGAAGAAGCCACGCCGGAATACTACGCCTACACCACTGCGGTGCCGAACGATATCCATTACACTAAACAATGGGGACACAACAATACCGCACAATTGCCCGGACATACTCCTTCTGGCCACACAGGTCCCGGAGTGGGCACTGTCGGCTTTGATTCCGACGCGCAATTAGCCTGGGATCTGGCCCAAGGTTACGGAAGCTCCAGCATCATCATCGCCATCATTGATAGCGGTGTGGATACTGCGCATGAAGACCTCAGATTGGTTACCGGTTATGACTATGGTGATAACGACAGCAATCCCATGGACGATGCTACAGATGCAGGACACGGCACTGCTTGTGCCGGAATCGCCGCCGCCAGGGCAGATAATGGTGTTGGTGTAGCCGGAATCGCGGGAGGATGCAGCGTGATGCCCCTCAAAGTAGCTGATTCTAACGGTGAATTGTTTTTTACTTCCATCAACAACGCCATTACCCACGCTGCGGATAACGGCGCTCACATCATCAGCATGAGTTTTGGTGCTGAGGACACGGTTCAAGGGGATATTCCCAGCACCGACGCTGCCATTGTATATGCTTACAATGCCGGCTTAAGCCTCTTTGCCGCCACCGCCAACGCTGACGAAGCTACTATTGATTACCCTTCAAATCACGAAAGAGTGGTCTCCGTAGGCGCAGCCAGCCCTTCAGGAGAGCGCAAAAGTCCTTCTTCGTCTGATGGTGAGTATTGGTGGGGATCGAACTATGGAGTGGACATCCAAGATAACCGTAATGCGGTAGATATCATGGGTCCCACGATTCTTCCCACCACAGATATCACCGGAAGTGCCGGCTATGCAAGCGGCAATTATGATCTTTATTTCAACGGCACTTCCTGCGCCACTCCTTATGTGGCGGGTGCTGCGGCCTTGATCCTCTCCCACAGCCCCACCCTGACCCCTGCGGAGCTGCGCGATGTAATGACCAGTACTGCCACGGATATGACCATCGATGGCGGCATTGGCTGGGATCGCTATACCGGTTACGGGATGGTGAATGTTTACAATGCCATTATGTCGCTGAATACCGGTTTCCCCACTGTAGCCATCACAGCCCCCACTTCTGGAAGCACCCACGCTCTGGGTAGCAGCATCACCGTAAACGCTACTGCTTCCGATAGCGATGGCTTCATCACCCAAGTGGCTTTTTATCTGGATGATGTCTGGCAATTTACGGATTCCACCAGCCCTTATAGCTGGTCTTGGGATACCGCTTTTGCCGGTGCGGGAAGCCATACTATCAAAGCTATTGCTACTGATAATAACAGCAATACTGCTGAAAACAGCGTGAACATCACCCTCTTGGCGCCTGCCGATGAAGGCTTTGAAAGCGGAGACTTCTCTGCCTATCTCTGGCTGAATACCAGCGCAGTCCCCTGGACTGTACAAAGTGCCGAAAAGTACTCCGGAACTTACGCAGCAAAATCCGGTGCGATCGGTCATTACGGTGAAACAGATCTGAGCCTCACCCAGACTGTTTCCGCAGCCGGAACCATCAGTTTCTATTACAAAGTCTCTTCCGAAAGCGGTTATGACAAGTTCGCTTTTCTGATTGACGGCGTGCAGCAAGTAGAGGATTCTGGAACAGTTCCCTGGACTCTGGCCAGCTACCCGGTGAGCGCCGGAAACCGAACCTTCACCTGGAGATACACGAAGGATGACTCTCACTACTCCGGCTCGGACTGCGTCTGGATCGATCACATCGTCTTACCGCCCGTGAGTGAATACTTTGCGCCTCCGCTATCTCTTACCGGTACGCCCGGCGATAATATCATCACCTTAAACTGGCAATCTCCATCGGTGAATGTGCTTTCTTACAATGTGTTCCGCGACGGTTCACCGCTGGGCACCGCGGCAAACCCCACTTATCAGGATACAAACGTCTCCAATGGCACATCATATTCCTACTATGTAACCGCCGTTTACTCAGGTGGAGAATCCGAGCCTTCAAACTCCGTCAATGTGACAGCAGGCATACCGCTGGAAGCAACCTTGGGCACCGAAACTACTACCACTGGAATCTCTTCTGCCTGCCCGATCAACATCTATTTTAAGTCCTTGCACAGCCAATCGGTTTACACTGCGGCAGAGCTTGCTGTGGCAGGGATTGTCGGGCCCATCAATATCACTCAGCTTGGCTTTGATGTGGTGAACGCGCCGGTCCATAGTCTGCCCAATTTCATAGTCCGCATGAAGCATACTGCTGCGACCAACGTGGCAAGCTGGCAGACCGGGCTGACCACTGTGTACAGCACTACCAGTTACGCCCCCGCTACCGGCTGGGACATGCTCACCCTCGATACTCCCTTCTTGTGGAATGGAGTGGACAACATCGTGGTGGATACCGCGTTCAGTCTCTTGTCAAGTTATGACCTTAGCGGGACTGTGCGTTATAGCACGGTTACCAACGGGTATAGATACGGTCGTAACGATAGTACTGATCAGACGAACGTCTTCGCCTATGGCTCCATTTCTACTACCAGACCCAATCTGAAGCTGATCTTTACACCCCTGGCGGCGGATCCGGAGTTTAGCGTTAGCCCCACATCCAAGGATTTCGGCAGCATTTTAGCCGGAACAAGTGCCCAGCAAAGCTTTACGATCAGCAACATCGGAGAAGGCAGCCTCGGCATCACCCAAGTAGAACTGCAGAATGCAGACACTTGCTTCAGCCTGACCGATACCAACGGCTACCCGGAGTATCTTAGCCATGGCCAGAGCATCTCTGTTTCAGTTAACTTCAATCCCACGGAAGAGGGCACCTTCTCCGGAACCCTGCTTATCACCGATGATCGTGGCAGCAGGACTGCCCACCAAGTATCGCTCTCCGGTAGCGCCTACGTACCTCTTACGGCTCCCTTTGTGGATGGATTTGAGACCGTTGATTCAGATTGGTTCATCCTAAACGGAACTCAGACCAATGGCTGGTGTATCGGTGAAGCTACAGCCAACACGGGTATCAAGAGTATCTATATCAGTAGCGATGGCGGCGTTACCAACAGCTATGATGTTGATCAAGCATCCATCAGCCATTTCTATACCGATATCGCTTTCCCGGAAACAAGCCAGGATTTCTATCTGCGCTTCAACTGGAAAGCCAATGGCGAAGCTGGACCTGGCAATTACGATTTTCTGCAAGTGTATCTTGTGGATACTACCGTAAATCCTGTGGCGGGCACTCTGCTCAGTTCCGGAAACTTGTTAGCAAGTCCGCTGATGCTTCAAACCGCTTGGCAAAATGCCAATATCGCTCTACCGGAAGCTCTTGCCGGAAGCACCAAACGCCTGGTCTTCACATGGGAAAATGACGCTGGCGGAGGTAATCAACCACCTGCTGCGATAGATAACATCCGCATAGTGGATGTGGAAAGCCAGGATATTGCTTTGATCATCAATGGTGAAAGCGAGATCGATCTGCCCGAAGTAAACGATGGTGAGAATCTCATCAATCCTTCGCTGATCATCGATGGCGTAAGCGGAGCTCAAGTGGGCTATGCGGTGGGTTATGCCTCTGCAGGAAGCCCCTTTACCAATGCCGGACTGGAGATCATCCTCTCCGCCGATGGCTTTGTGAATTCATACATAGTGATCGAGCACAATCTGGGTTTTATTCCGCCCACCATCGCCTACAGTTTTGGCGGAGATTGGAGTGTGGTCTATGCCACACAGGATTGGACTGCTTCTACCGTAGATTTCATAGTAAGCTCCGGCAAGCAGAGGGCTTCCGAACTCACCATCGTATTCTCCGATAGCAGCGAAAACACTCTGCCGGTTACCCTTTCATCCTTCACGGCCGTCTTTATGAGTGGCGGAGCCGTGAAACTGAACTGGATTACCGCTACCGAAACTGGCGTGTTGGGCTATTACGTATTGCGTAGTGAGAATGAAGAACTTAGCTCGGCGCTGGCTATCTCTGAACTCATTGAAGCGGCAAATAGCTCTCAGACGCAAAGCTATGAATACAAAGACAAGGAAGTCCAGCCCAATAGCAGATATTACTACTGGTTGATGAACAGCGATTTCAACGGTGGAGAAGGGTTCTTTGGCCCGCTAACTGTGCATACGCATTCCGATACGGAAGAACCCGCCCCGATAATCCCGGAAATCACTCAAAATTTGGGTAACTTCCCCAATCCCTTCAATCCGAACACCAATATCCGCAATTCTCTGGCAGAAGCGGCTCAGGTGAAGATCAGCATCTTTAATTACCGTGGACAGATGGTGCGCCGGCTCAATGCAGAGCATGCCGGTCCGGGTTACTTCAACCTCGCCTTCGATGGCAAGGATGAAAGCGGTCGCGAGCTCAGCAGTGGCGTATATTTCTACCGCTTTGAAGCCGGCAAGGTGCACAGCACTCACCGCATGCTGCTACTAAAGTAAAGCATTAACGGCGGTTTTACACTGCCATGATATAGGGGCGGATTTCGATTCGCCCCTTTTTGCAACTCTCTTTCAAATTGCTTATTTTTCAGTTATTTGGAATGATTTTTGCATCATCTAAATGATAGACTAACACAATATCCCGTAAGGAGGAGATCATGAAACGTAGCATTATGCTAATTTTGCTCTTAGGAGTCATTCTTTTGATTTCAGCTCAGGAAGTGCCCCTGCGCAAGGCCTGGAAAGTGGACTGGGAAGGGAATTATATACACACTTCGGATAATTGCGTGATCGCCCTCTGGGAGGATACGGATGCCGGTGATACGGATATCTATGCGCAAAAGATCAATGCCTTCGGAATAGAGCAGTGGCCGCAGCCTATCATCCTGGCCGGTGGCCCCGGAGTGCAGGAGATCATCGCCTGCGCAAGCACGTCCGATAACAATTTTGTATTTCTCTATGAAAGCTCTGGTCATGGCTTCGAGTATGGCATGTTCATTCAGAAAGTTACTTCCCACGGTCAGGTTTTATGGGGAGAAAACGGCGTGCAGATATCCCTTGATCGTTCCTTCTTTATTTTTGGCGCCAATCTGATGGCTAACGAGGTGGGAGGGGCTTACATAATATATAACAATATCTCCCGGATCATTGGCCAAAATCTGGATAGTTTCGGCAACCAGTTATGGCCGGCGGGAGGAATCACCCTTATCAACTCCAGCCAGGGCAGCATGATGCTTTTTGATAGTATAGTAAGCGATGGCCAGGGCGGGTTTATCATCAATATCAACAAACAGGTCGGCAATAGCCGCATTACAGAACTTACCCGCTTTTCAGCTGAAGGAACCGTGATCGGACCCAATCCCATGCTTGCACCTGAGGCATTCCCGGGCTCCTTTTACTCCATCCTGCAGGATACCTTGGGAGATTATGTGCTGTGGAATGTGAGTTTCTATCCCACCTTCAGCATTGTGCTACACCGCATGGACAGTCAAGGTAACCTCCTGATGAGCTCTCCTACGATCACCGATCTTAGTATTTCGTACTATCCGTACAACCGACCCAGTTTGCAAGCCCTGGCCGATGGCGGTTTGATGCTGAGCTATGGGCTGCATCTTTCGCAAGACTATAAACTGATGCTGGCGCGTTTTGATAGCAGCTGCGCTCTGATCTGGAATCTTCCTGTATTGCAGAGCGCCATTGGGGAGCATACATCCTGGAGTTGCCTGCAGCTTTCCGTTACCGATGCCGGTGGAGCCTGGCTTTCCTGGATATATAGTGAAGAAGAATACGGTGGCAGGGAGCTCAGGGCGCAATATGTCGATCCCTTTGGAATAGCCGCCTGGGGCGATGATGGCATCGTACTCAGTGGTTTGAGCCGGGAAATAAGGCATCCGATACTGTCGGCGATTTCCGATCAGGCGCTCTTCCTCTGGTACGAGGAAATAGACGGGCAGGCTGCAGTTCGACGTCAGGTGATGAGCACCGCTGCCGTTCCTGCTCTGGATGCCGGTGGTGCAGCCTTGTTCACCCGCCTGGCCGGCATTGCCAGTTTGATGGAAGTGCTAACCACTCAGGATAAATATCTAATATTTTGGGCGGACAGCCGCAATGGTTGGAGTAATATCTATTATCAGCTTTGCGATGCGGCTATGAATCCCTTGCTGGAGCCCGGAGGAAGGCCATTGTATCCTCCGCAGAATGGGTATATAAATGCAGTCCAGATCCAAAACATGCCGGATGGCAAGGTAGCGGTTCTTTATCATCATGAATGGAATCACACTGCCGGGACTCTGCCTTCGTATGTGCAAATAATCGATAGCTCGGGCAATCAGATATATCCGGGCATGGGCATCGCTGTGTGCGAAGATACGGCATTATCGATATATACCCAAATGAGTAGCTGTGGCGATGAGCTCTTTTTCGTCTGGCCCTCTGGCCTCGACTCCCAAAGTGTTCTGAAAGGACAGCGCATCTTTGATGGCCAGCTCATCTGGGGTCCGCAGGGGAAGGTCCTGGTCACCCGACCGGACATCATCAAAGAGGATTCGGTGATGCTCGAAGGCCGCTACATTGTCTTCAATACCGAGGGTGGCGAACATAATTTCCTCAAATGCCTTGCGCTGAAGATTGATGCCAATGGCGATCTGGACCCAGCCTGGCCGGAAGAAGGGCTCGAGATCGTTATCGATCCTGAAGCAACCCGCCTCTATGCAGCATTTACCGCCCTGCTGGATGATGATCTGGTGGTTCTCGCTACTTCTCTGTATGCATCCCGAGCCCAAAGGATAAACGCAGAAGGGACGAGGCTCTGGACCGATGCCGGCATCCCGCTTCCCTCATACGCAGTCAGAGACATTTTGGGAGGCGAGGCACTTACCCTGATCTATCAAACCGACTATGACGCTACTGATTTGTTTTTGCTGAAAATAGCGGGGGACGGTAGCCTGCCTTATGGAGCCGACGGTCATGTGATAGCCCGGGATGTACTGTACAGTAGATATCCCAAACTGTTCAAATTTGCCAATGATAGCATGGGCTGCACCTGGAGTAGTGTAGATTATGTCCCCACTGGTTACCGGGATGTGTTTTTGCGGTATATCAGCCCCCAGGGAATGCCCCTGGGCGATGCACCCGAGCGGCTCTGCGATGCCTGGCTGGAACAGGAGAATGTTCGCGCAGCTGTTATTGGCAATTCCGCCATGGTAGCCTGGACGGATGGCCGCGCCGGTATTCTGGATGGTGAATATTTCGTGAGCGCAATCTATGCCACCCGGATAGATGCTTCTCCCATTGGCATTTCCGATCCCGTCCTGCCAGTACCGCCTACCGCTATTCTGGCCCAGAACTATCCCAATCCCTTCAATCCTGAGACGAATATCGCCTTCCAGCTCCCCCGCAGCGGTGCTACCAGCCTGAACGTGTATAACATGAAAGGCCAATTAGTGCGTAAGCTCTATGCCAATCAGCCTCTGGCTGCCGGAAAACATACCGTGCGCTGGGATGGCTGTGATGAACAGGGACGCGGGGTAAGCAGCGGGATATATCTCTATCGCCTCACTTTCGCAGATCAAGCCGTTACGCGTAAGATGCTGATGGCGAAATAAGAGATCAAAAAGGTTTTAGGGGATAGGTTTTAGGAAAGACCCGGATACGGTGCAGCAAAGCCTGAGTTTTGGGAGCTTAGGTTTTAGATTGTCTATGCGATGCGTCACTGCCAAAGTTGTTTCAGGGGATAGGCTTTAGGGGAGACCTGGATACAGTGCAGCAAAGCCTGAGTTTTAGGGCTCAGGTTTTAGGGGGATAGAGCTATCTCTATTTTGCCTTGAAAGACTTTAGGTGCCGGTTTTAACCGGCACGCCCCGGGGCAGCTGCCTGATCAAGACTTTTTCCTGGCCTTTTAAGGCCAGGCACACGGACCTATATCTCTGAATTTACGATGAATTATACAAGCGCACTGCGAATTGAGCCCCTATGGGACTCAAACGCTTGTCGGGTTTGCGTTTTGCTATCTGAAATGTCATCCCTACAGGACTCAGGTGATTGTGTGGTATATGGATTGCTATCTGAAATGTCGTCCCTACAGGACTCAAACGCTTGTCGGGTTTGCGTTTTGCTATCTGAAATGTCGTCCCTACAG
>JALNWR010000105.1 GCA_023230795.1 Candidatus Cloacimonadota bacterium | reverse complement strand
TGGGGCGTGATGTAGAATCTATGATCCGCGAACTGATGAATTATGCGATGACCCAGACCCGTACTCAGATGGTGCAAGAGGTGAGCGAGGAAGCCAGAGCGATGGCTATCGAAAAAGTGCTGGATGCGCTGCTCCCTTTTAAGCGTAGAAAGAATGATGCAGAAAATCAAGAGGCTATAGAGCGTCATAAACGCAGCCGTGAAAAGATGCGCAAGAAGTTGATCAGCAACAAGATCGATGACAAATTTGTGGACATCGAGATTCCGGATGATTCCATGCCGGGTTTTGAGATTATGTCCAATTTTAATATTGAAGCCTTTGATTTTGATTTCTCGGATATGCTGTCCAATCTTATGCCGGGCCGCACAGAGAAGAAAAAACACAAAACCACAGTGGCTAAAGCATTAAAGACCTATACAGAACACGAGATCAACCAATTGGTGCCCCGCGATAAAGTTGCTGAAAAAGCTAAGAAAGCCGTGGAAGAAAATGGTATCGTATTCATTGATGAGATCGACAAGATAGCTACGGTGGAAAAACAGGGCGGCATCGACGTTTCCCGCAGTGGGGTCCAGCGCGACCTTTTACCGATAGTTGAAGGTAGCAGTGTGCCTACAAAATACGGTCCGGTGGAAACTTCACACATACTTTTTATCGCTGCTGGTGCTTTTACCACTGCGAAGCCAAGTGACCTAATTCCGGAGCTGCAGGGACGTTTCCCGATCAGGGTGGAGCTAAATAGCCTCTCCGAAGAGGATTTTATCCGCATCATCAGCGAGCCGGAAAACGCCTTAACAAAGCAGTATAGAGAGCTCTTTCGTACTGAAGCTGTGGAGCTTTCATTTAGCACAGGAGCGATCAAAGAAATTGCGCATTTTGCCGCTCTGGCTAATGAGAAGATGGAGGATATCGGAGCCCGCCGGCTGCATACTATCCTGAATACTCTTTTGGATGACTATCTCTTTGATATGCCCAGCCCCAAGCTCAAGAAAGTAAGTATCACCAAAAGCATGGTCATAAAGCGGCTGGGACCTGTAATTGAGAGTGAGGACCTCTCACGCTTTATTCTCTGATGATAAGATTCTTAAAAAGAACTTTCATCTCGCTGAGTATTCGCAATTACCGGCTTTTTTTCTCTGGGCAGGCGATCTCGCTGATCGGTACCTGGATTCAGCGAACAACTATGGGCTGGTATGTTTATCGGCTTACGAATTCCGCCTTTCTTTTGGGTCTGGTGACCTTTCTTTCCATGATTCCTTCGCTGTTTATCTCTCCCTTTGTAGGTGCCTGGTCGGATCGTTGGAACCGTCATAAGGTTCTGATTTACGTTCAGATCGCTTTTCTGGTACAAAATACTATACTGGCTGCACTGGTGCTGACCAATGTAATAAACTCAGAGCTCATTTACCCACTCTTACTATTGGCTGCTTTACAAGGGATTATCGTGGCTTTTGATTCCCCGGTGCGGCAGACCCTTTTGATAGACCTGATAGGTGATAAAAAGAAGCTGCCCAATGCGATAGCTACGAATAGTGCGATGTTTAATGGGGCCAGATTGATCGGTCCGGCGCTGGGAGGAGTATTGATTATACTCTTTTCGGAAGGCGTATGCTTTGCGATAAACGCAGTTACATACCTGCCGGTAATCATTACTCTGAATCTTATCCGCATCAGTTATCCCAAGTTAAAGCCGGTTACTACATCTACTATCAACCAGATAATTGACGGTTATCGCTATGTATATCGTAGTTTTCCCATCCGGTTTCTGATCATGAATCTGGCGGTCTATACTATGTTTGCTTTCAGCTATTCCACTCTGATCCCGATCTTTGCCAAAGATGTGTTAAATGGTAATAGCGGAACCCAGGGTCTGCTGATGTCCACCGCTGGAATAGGTGCTTTGATCGGCTCTTTTGTGCTGGCCTCAAAAAGCAGTATCAAGGGCCTTGAGGTGCGCCTGATAGCGGTTGGGGTGGTAGCCAGCACGGCTCTGATAGTATTTTCCAGAAGCACTTCGCTGATTCTTAGCATGACTATGATGCTTTTTATTGGCTTTGGCCTGATGATGAACAATGCTTCTACAAACACCCTGCTGCAATCTCTGGTAAGTGATGAAATGAGAGGGCGCGTGTTGAGCACGTACACCACCACTTTCATGAGTATATCACCCTTTGGAGCCTTGCTTGCCGGCATAATCTCAAACTATTTTGGAGCGCAATTTGCCATGATGTGTTCAGCGATAATTTGTCTGATTTGGAGTCTGAATGGCATTAGACTTTTGCCCCGATTCAGCAAAGGTATGCTAAAAATGTTAGTTTTAAACTCGAATTCAGCGGTTTATCGGGCTCCCCGCCTCAGGACGAATCCATGAGCAATATCTTCCTGTATTTAGGCAACAAGGATATTGACTACCGCTCTTTGATGCGAGATCAAAAGAATGTAAGCATTGCTGGGAAAACCATAGCCATATCCCAGATGGTGATCTGCGAGCAGACTCATTCAAATCATGTGCATATCTGCAGCAAAGAAGATAATGGGGCAGGCTTTAAAGATCATCCCCAGATTTCTGTA
This sequence comes from Candidatus Cloacimonadota bacterium, assembly GCA_023230795.1. Classification (GTDB taxonomy): domain Bacteria; phylum Cloacimonadota; class Cloacimonadia; order Cloacimonadales; family Cloacimonadaceae; genus UBA5456. Next base: position 6,256 of record JALNWR010000105.1, on the reverse strand, counting down.
GCAGATGGCTTTGCTACTAATATCGCAGAGCAGTACCTCTTGATCCGAACTGCAGATTGCTATCCGGTGCTTTTATATGAAAAGAATGCCAGAGCTATCGCCGCAGTACACAGCGGGCGTGAAGGTAGCAGGAAGAACATAGTAGGGCAGGCAGTGCAGGTATTGGTGGATCATTTTTCCTGTGATCCTGCAAATATCATAGCCCATGTAGGGGCAGGGATATGCCAGGAGCACTATCAGGTCAGCGAAGAGCTTTACAAGGCTTTTTGCGACAGCCTTGATGCAGATAAATTCAGCGTTTGCTCAAATAAGCACCGTCATCTGAATTTGCGTGCTGTTATCAATCAACAGCTACTTAGAGCTGGATTAAAATTTATCAATATCGAAAATATCCAGATTTGTAGCTATGAGAATCCTGACTACTTTTCATATCGCCGGGATCAAGGAAACAATCGTCAGATCAACCTGATCGGGATCAACAATGAATAAGATATTTAAGAACAAGAGTGGCAATGTCCTGCTGGAATTGAGACAGGAAAGTGCATCCGCCTGGCTTACTATCAAGCGAACTGGGCGATTGGTGGATGAAAAGGATATCCTGGACCTCATCGATGAAGCTGGTATCAAATCCGGTTTTGAAGAAGCTGTGCAATTGATCCGTGAGCGCGGAATAGAGAAAGAATTTGACCGGCCTTTTCCCATCGCAGTCTGTAAAAAAGTGGAAGGCAAAAGGGAAGCTACACTTAACTACCGTTTCGATCCCGATGCGATCACAGGTGATACCAACGAGCTGGACCTGGCCACACTGAGTAAGACCATCTATGTGAATGAGGGGGATATTGTAGCCAGCTATTCAGATAATCTCTTTGAACGTGATGGCAGCATCTACGATCTGTTTGGAGAGCTGATCACTCCTCCCGAGGTGGACGATGAAGCGGCGCAAAAGCGGGCAGGCAGCTATGTTCGCTATGAGAGTCATGATTTTATAGCAGACCGGACCGGTTATCCCTATCTGGATGAAACAGGCCGCATCTGCATTTTGGATAGCCTGAAGCTGGATAGCAGCCAGGTTCCCAGTGGACAATTTCTGCGCAGTCCAGTGAGCCTGGAGATTTCAGGAGACCTCAGCCAGGTCAATATTGCCTGTCTGAGAGCCTTGACCATTCACGGCAGCATCCAGGATTGCAGCATTTACTGCGAAGAAGATCTGATCATAGATGGAGATATCATTTCTTGTAAGAATCCCGGGATCCAGGTTCTGGGTTCGCTGAAGCTGAATTCCATGCGTCATTCTCGCGTGTATGTGAAGCAGGGGATAGATTTTAACAGCGAAATATTGCATTCGATAGTAGCCACAGATGGGAATCTCACTGGCTCTGAAGATGGCTCCCTTATAGAAGGCGGATTGGTTCAAGCCGCTGGTAATATTGATATCTCCAGGGCTGGATCATCTTCCGGAGATGAAACCGAGATCGAGATAGCCATTTCACCTTTTTACCGTGCGATGTTGATGCAGATGACCAAAGAATGTGTCCGCTTGCGGGATGAAGGCGATGAAAAGGCTTTGGATGATATTCGGGAGAGGATCAGCCGCTGTGAAGTTGAACTTGACAATCAATTGAACCTATTTTTAAAAAGACCCACAGACGAGAAGAGAACCGTTACTGTGCATGATGAGATCTATGCTAAGACCCTGTTTCGTGTACTTAAACATTCCTATCAGATAAAGAGTCATCAAAAAGGAATTTACCTTGTTGAAAAAGAATAAGTGGAGAATAGAAATGAGATTTAGAATATTGCTGTTGCTGCTGGCTGTTAGCCTTAGCTCTGTTCCGCTTCTTGCGGGTATTCCAGGCTTTCCCAAGGACCCTGCCATTTCTCCAGATGGCAGTGAAGTTTGTTTTGTCTTTGATGATGATCTGTGGATAGTACCTTTTCAGGGAGGCGATGCCAGAAGGCTAACGGCCACCAAAGCTCGCGAATGGGGTCCGATCTGGTCCCCTGATGGCAAAAAGATTGCCTTCTGCTCAAATCGTGAAGGCCAGGCTTATCCATACCTGATTCCCGCTACGGGGGGAGAGGCAGAACTAATCATCCGTGAAGCTTATAGCATTGCAGATTGGTTCAACGATAGCAAGCACCTGCTTGTGCTCCGTAGCAATGTGGAATTTGGCAGCTCTATGTACAAGCTTCCACTTTCTGGGGAGCGTCCTACTCTTTTGGGTGAGGTGGGAGAACGCTGGGCTACCTTATCTCCAGATAACAGCAAGATCGTTTTCAGCCGCAATGGCTATGCCCACAGGGAAGCTTATACCGGTAGCCTGAATGGTGAGCTCTGGCAATACGACATCGCATCCAAAGAATATACCCGGCTCACTCGCACAGATTATTCAGAGCGCTATCCCCGCTATTCTCATTCTTCAAATTCTTTGTATTATTGCTATTCTGATGGGCAGAGTTTTCAGCTTACCCGGGTGGACAAAATGAATTTCAGACGTCCGGTTCAGCTCAGCAATCTGCCACGCTTTAGTGCGCGTGATATCACTATCGCTCGGGCTAATGACAGGATAGTCTTTGAGCACATGGATGAGATTTACAAATACGATCCAGCCAGCTCAAAAGATAATCAGATATCAAAGCTTAATATCCGTATAGCTTCTGATATCTGGCAAAACCCCATCCGTGAATTTGAGATGAAGAATGATCTTGCGGATTATGCCGATTCAGACGACGAGATGTTGGTATCTTTTACCTATAAATACGCTAATTTCATTGTGCCCCGAAAACGTGGCGAGCCCAGACCGATAACCGATGATCACAGCGGCTGGGCAAATATGATCTTCATAAACGATAGAGAACTGGTGCTTTCCAAGCTGGATCAGGGACGCGAAAGGCTCTTTAGTATGACCATCAGTAAGGATAAAGACCCAAAGCTAATCCCGATTCAGTGGTTCGGCGCAGATTCTCTGAGCATACAGGATGTACACAAGGATTCTTTTGGTCGCTGGCAGATCAAATATCAGGATCACATAAACGCCGGCAGGATTGCAATGGCAGACAAAGGTAAAATCAATCTTTTACCTATGAATACTCAGGGTCTGGTGATTTCGGACTTTGCTATCAACAAAAGTGGCACCCATGCTGCATATTGCTCTATCGACAATGAATACTATATGCGTGGGCTTTATATCTATGAATTTGCTACAGATAGCCATCGCAAGGTGCTTTCCGATGAACGTAATATCTCAAACATCCATTGGTCAAAGGACAACCGCTCTTTGATCTTTACCCGCAACAGCAATTTGTACCGTCTGGATTTAGTTCCCAGAGATGAATTTGAATATGATGAAGATTATTGGGCGCAGGTTTTTGAACCCGACAAAGAAGAAGAAAACAAAGAAGAAAGCGATACTGAGGGTGAAGCAGAAGCTGAAGATAACAGTGACGCCACAGAGGAAGTTACTACAGATGAAGACGGCCTGTATGTAATGGAAATTACTGCTAACAACATAGAAGAAAAAGAAGAAGAAAAGCCTGAACCGCCCGTCGAAATAGTCTGGGAAGGGCTGGATAAGAGAATGTTTGAGCTCTATCAAAGCCCTATGGCCAGTCTTTATATAGTTCGTATCTTGAGCGATTCCACCTTCCTCTTTTTGGATCGTCCCTGGTATGGCAGGGAAAAGGTCAGCCTGAACAAAGGCGATGTTTACGGAAAAAATAAAAAGGAACAGACCACCTTCAGCAAAGAAAGCATAGCGTTCAAATTGGTGGGAGAAACCCTATACTATCTGGATGGTTATGCCTTGAAGTCTTACGATTTAAATGGCGGTAAAAAAAGCGATATCAATATCAATATGTCTTATGCCTACAATGTACAAAAACTGAATGAGCGTGTATTTGAGCAAGCTTGGGGACTTTTTGCCGATAACTTTTATGACCCTGATTTCCATGGACAAAATTGGCAAGAGCTCTACAAAGAATATCGCCCCTATGTGAATAAGGCCCGTGATATAAACGATGTGGGCGGAATCATAGACGAGATGGTGGGAGATTTGAACGCCTCACACACGGGTTTTTATCCCAGACAAGATGATCCGGGCTCCTACAGATATACTGCCAGACTCGGTGTGGATTTTGACTACAGCGAGATTTTGCCGCAGGGAATCAAAATCTCCAGAGTATATCCCAATACCAGAATGGCCAGCTTTTACAAAGTCAAAGCCGGAGATATTTTAACCCATATCGACGATGTGGAGATATTGCCTGATACCGGCCTGGATGCCCTTTTGGCAGATAAGATTGGCAAGCTCATCAGTTTTAAAATCTTAAGCGATGACCAGGTGATAGAAGGCCAGGTGCAAGGCATTGGAGGGCGTGAACATTATCAGCTCTTTTATGACTACAATGTAAATCGAAATCGGAAAAAAGTGGAAGAGGCAAGTGCCGGCCAGGTAGGATACATTCATGTGCCGGCTATGGGAAGCGAAGACTACGAAAATTTCTATAGGGATTTTTTCCGCGATAATCATGACAAAAAAGCCATGATTTTGGACTTCAGAGGAAATCGTGGAGGCAGGGTGCACGAAGATATCATCTCACTGCTTACTAAAAAGAAATTTGCCTATTCAGTAAGCCGCACTTTTAGCCCGGACCTGCGTCCGGAACCCAGATATGGGATCAATGTACCTACCATCGTGCTTGTGGATGAAAACTCTTTTTCCGATGGTGAGATTTTCCCCATAGTTTATAAAGAATTGAAGCTTGGCAAGGTGATCGGATATCCTTCCAGCGGCGCTGTAATCGGCACCAGAGAGCGCACACTGCTGGATGGCTCGCGTATGCGTATGCCAGGAACCGGATGGTATAAAGTAGATGGCACAAATATGGAAGGTACCGGAGCCATGCCGGATATCATCGTGGAACACAGCATCAACGACATAGTGATAAACAACGACAAACAACTGAGCCGGGCGATCAAAGAAATTTTAAGAGAAATTAAATAATGGACATAGAACAAACTTTAGAAAAAGCAAAAGCCTTGAGCAAAACAAACTGGGTGCACGCTATCCATCTGCTCACCAGCGCCGAGGAAAAGCATCCGGAAGATATTCGTTTGCATACCCTGATGGCGGATTTACATTTCTTTCGTCTGCAGTATAAACATGCCATCAAACACTATCTCAAGGCCCTGTCTGCCGATCCGGGCAATACCAGAATCATCCAGGCCGTAGCAAGCTGCTATATGGCAAATAACGAATATAGGCTGGCTCTGGCCTATTTCAAGCGTATTCCCAACCCCACGGATGATGTGCTATATAACACTGGCTATTTATATGCTATTTTAGGACGCCACAAAGATTGCATCAGTATTATGAAGGAGTTACTCACCCGTCTGCCGGGTCATCCTTTTGTGTATTATGTATTGATCGAGCAATACTACGAATTGGGATTGTACGATGAGGCTCTGAAATATACCAAAATAGCTCTGCAAAAGGCTGGGGAACAGCAGCAGCTTTATCTGCTGGCAGCTCTGGTTTATTCTGTTAAAGAGCAGTGGTTGCCAGCTTATTATTCCTATCGCCAGGCTCAGTCTATGGGGGCAATAAACAACATCGATCACTATCTTCGCTATGCAAATGCAGCCAGTGTAATTGGTTTTCCCGAGCGGGCGATAAATATTTTGCTGCAGGCTGAGGGAAAGTGGCCTTATGTAAGCGATATCTATACCATGCTCTTGCGTCTTTTGATCAAGCGCAAGGACTACACCCAGGCCAAACGGGTGGTAGTGCGGGCCAGGAAGAATCTGCGGCAATTGCCCAGCACCATCTTGTTGCTCATCGAGCGGATGAAGACAGACTCAGATAAACCTTAGTTAGTCTGCTTCCCAATACTTAGCTTTTCCTGGCTTTACTTACTAATTCGTATAGCAGGTAGCCATTTAGCATATACAATACCTTATCAAATTCCTTGTCTCCGGGGATGATCACATCGGCATTTTTTTTGCTTGGTTCGATAAAAGCCGCGTGTGAGGGCTTGACTGTCTGCATGTATTGATCCAATACTCCTTCCACTTCCCGTCCCCGTTCAATAATATCCCGGGCGATTCTTCGGGCCAGCCGGGTATCGGCATCTGTATCTACGTAGATTTTGAGATCGGAGAGTTCGAGCAATTCCGGATAATAAAGGGCAAAAATGCCTTCCAGGATGATCACATCTGCATCGGCAATACAGAGCTTGCCTTCCTTGCGGCTGTGGG
>JALNWR010000104.1 GCA_023230795.1 Candidatus Cloacimonadota bacterium | reverse complement strand
CTCTGCGATTACCTCATCGGATAGCTCAAAATTGGCATAGACCTTTTGAACGTCATCCAGCTCTTCGAGCATATCTATCAGCTTCAGGAGTTTTGAGGCCACATCATCGGCTTTGATGGTGGTTTTGGGCACCCTGGTTAGCTCTGCATTTTCCACCGGCAATCCGGCTGCTTCGATATTGCTCACCACTGTATGAAATTCGGTGGGAGACGTATATACTTCAAAGTACTCATCCCCCATTTCCACGTCTTCGGCGCCGGCTTCCAAAGCTTGCATCATGAATTCATCTTCTTCCAGGCCTGCCACGGGGACATTAAAATAGCCCTTGAAGTCAAAATTCCAGGATACCGCTCCGGCTTCAGCCAGGTTCCCGCCATATTTTGAGAGGGTATGGCGCAATTCTGCCACAGTGCGGTTTTTGTTATCGGTCATCACATCGATGACGATGCCGACTCCACCTTGGCCATAACCTTCGTAGGTAACCTCTTCATAAGAGACACCTTCGATTTCACCAGTGCCGCGTTTGATGGCACGTTCGATATTTTCGCGGGGCATATTGGCTGCCTTGGCCGTGAGAATAGCGGTTCTGAGCCGGGGATTGCTCTCGGGGTCTCCGCCGCCATCCTTGGCTGCCAAAATGATTTCTTTGACCAAACGGGTGAATATCTTGCCTCGCTTGGCATCTGCTGCACCTTTTTTATGCTTGATCGAGCTCCACTTGTTGTGTCCGGACATACGTACCTCTATCTTTTTTAAACTTCGTTATCTTGCCAGGCTGCTACCACCTTCTGAGTAATATCTTCCGGAACTCTCTCGTAATGAGAAAATTCCTGGGTAAAGCGGCCCCGGCCTTGAGTAAATGACTTCAGTGCGGGATAGTAAGCATACATTTCTACCACGGGCATTTGAGCACTCAGATACTGCTTTTTACCGCGCTGTTCCATTCCCATGATCCGGCCTCTGCGAGTGGAAATATCTCCCATCACATCACCCATATATTCACTGGGAACGATGATTACGATATTGTAAATTGGCTCCAGCAGGATAGGCTTGCATTTCTTGAAACCTTCTTTGAGAGCCATTGATGAAGCAATCTTGAAAGCCATTTCAGAGCTATCCACATCGTGGTAACTGCCATAATACACTTCCACGGCTACATCTACCACTTGATATCCTGCGATGATGCCCTTTTCCATGGTCTCCACCAAACCCTTTTCGATGGCGGGAATGAAGTTTGAAGGAATCACGCCGCCTACTATAGCATTGATGAATTGGAATCCTTCTCCGCGTTCGGTGGGCTTGATCCTGAAATACACTTCGCCATATTGGCCGCGTCCGCCGGATTGTTTTTTATGCCGATATTGGCTTTCCGCACTGGCGGTGATGGTCTCTTTGTAGGGAATTCGTGGAGTTTTGAGTTCAGCTTCCACTTTATAGCGATTTTTCAGCTTTTTTAAGACCAATTGCAATTGTTGATCTCCCATGCCGGAAAGTACGTTCTCATGAGTTTCCACATTCAAGTCGTAGCGGATGGTAGGGTCTTCTGCGATCACTTTCTGCAAGCTGCCGCCAATTTTGTCTTCATCGGATTGATTTACCGCTTTTAACGCCTGCCATGTGGTGGCTTCTGGCAAATCTACGGGCTTGATGGCATGGCGGGCATTCAAGGCCACTATGCTGTTCATTACCCGTGCATTTTTTAGCTTTACCAAAGCGCCGATCTCTCCGGCTCTTAGCTCAGAACAGTCATGTCGGTTTTTCCCAAACATATAGTACATATTACCGGCTTTGTCTTTTGCATCTTTTTCTGGGGTATAAAATTCCTGACTGGTTTTGAGCACACCGGAAAACATCCTTACATAAGCAAAATCGCCCATGCTGGGGTCTGCATAAAGCTTGAAAATGTATCCCAAAAGCTCACCATCCGCGCTGGCGATGAATTCTTTGACGTCTTCACCTTCCACCAGTTCGATCTTGGGGTAATCCGCTGGAGAAACCAGATAATCTATGACCCCTTGCAAGAAGGCCATTACGCCCAGACCGGTTCCTGCGCTGCAAACAAATGCAGGGATAATCTCGCCGCTGGCAATGCATTTCCTCAGTCCAGCTATCAAATGATCCTGAGACAACTCCATGTTTTCCAAAAACTCATTGAGCAGATCCTCATCTGTCTCAGCCACAGCTTCCATGAGCTGCAAACGTGCATCTTCCATCTGATCTTGCATACTGGCAGGAACTTCTACTTCACCGGCAGCCGTGTAAGCTTTTTGGCGGACGAGGTCCACCACGCCTTCAAAGGCACCTTCTTTCCCAATAGGAATGTGAACTTTCACGGGTCTGAGATCGCTATTCTCATGGATGGATTCCAGGGTTTTCTCAAAATCGGCATGTTCGTTGTCCATGCGATTTACCAGGATGATTTTGGCCTTTTTCTTGCCTTCAAGCTGTTCCAGAGCAAGCTCCAGACCCACTTCAAAACCACCGGCAGCATTTGCTACTATCACCACGTTTTCCACAGCGGGAAGGGCAACCACGGTATCACCCACAAAATCAGGATAGCCCGGTGCGTCCAGGATGTTGATCCTATGGTCTTTATGATTTACATACCCGATGGAAAGACCCAAAGACATCTTTTTTGCGATTTCTTCAGGGTCAAAATCGAGTACGGTATTACCTTCATCGATTTTACCAAGTCTATTGGTAGCTTTTGTTTTGTTAAAGATTTGTTCTGACAAAGTAGTCTTACCAGCTCCGCTGGAGCCAACTAACATAAGATTGCGTAAGTTCTTCATTGAGTATTCTTTCATGTTTTTCCTCGTGTGTTTATCTCATTTTCATAGAATTTTTTAGGCTGTAGAACCATAATTTTCGTTACCTTATAGGTGTCAATGCTTTTGTTTTTCTTGACATCCATGCCGGGATTAAAATATCATGCGATCAATAAATATAAGGAGGTTCCAGCATGGAACAAGAACCACGTTCTTTTACAAGCCAATCCGATCTGACTCCCCATCAAAACATGGCTCCAGTCATGAGTATAGGAAATTGGATAGTTACTATGATCATCCTCATAATCCCTCTCGTAAACATCATCATGTTAATAGTTTGGGCAGCAAGCTCTTCAGAAAATCCAAATCGCAAGAACTGGGCTATCGCACAATTGATCTTTATGGGTATTGGGATTGTCTTGTACATACTTCTCTTCAGTACCATAATCGGTCTCGTGGGTGGAATGTCAGGCGGCTACTAATAGCCATAAGATTCTATTCTAATCATCAAGAACTGCTCCCTCGCTTTGAATATCACAAAATCGGGGGAGTTCTTTTGTGCTAACAGCAGCTTGGACTTTAGCTTTATGACAAACTGAAAGCCACGCTTTTCCCAGACCCTTGATGCCGATGCGAATTACCCGGGCATTGGATACAAAGATTATCGAAAAATATAAAAAGCGGCGCACATGCCAAGCATGCGGGCCGCTGATATATGGTGGAGCATAACGGGATCGAACCGTTGACCTCATGACTGCCAGTCATGCGCTCTCCCAGCTGAGCTAATGCCCCAAAGAACGTGTCCTTTAGTTTTGCCACTCTTTTTACTACACTTAATTTGTCAAGCGGAAAAACGCATTTTGCTTTTTAACAGCCCAAATCAGATCAATCTGATCACGATATAAAACTGCTATATTGTCATCATACAAGGAAATCAGGTGGGAGGCTTTTCAACTTTTTTTTCTTGATTTATCTCAACTTAGCTCTTATCAGATCAGAATATTATTTTAAAGCTGCAAATCTGCATGTTTAAGTATCAGAACATAGCTTTTTTGCAATTTTATCCAGCTATCAACCCAGCTTCGCGCCTTTGCTTTGAATTCGCAGCCGACTCGTTTTTAACTCGAGTCCACTCGAAGCTTCGAGTCAGCTCGAGTTAAAAACGAATTAAAATCAAATTAAAGGCATGGGTGTGCATAGCAAATCTACCATGATGTTCTTAATTTTCCGTAAAAGGGCAATTTCCCGGCATCATCGCATCCTTTTTTATAGTTAGTCGGATGATATTGTATATCATGCAGTTAGTTGTTTCAATAACCCTGTAAGACAGAGCCATCCTTACCCTCAAGCAAAAATATTCCTTGTAATAAAACACAAGTTTAGAATAGTGACTCTTTAATAGAAAAATTATGATCCAAAGTGGAGGATAGAATGCTCATAGATGACCTAAGAAAGAGACAAAAGATCATCATTCTTTTCGTAGCCGTAATTTTCGTCCTTGGGATGGGAGCCATCGGTATCGTGGAGATTTTCAAGCCCACGCCCTACCTGGGCAAAGTTGAAGGCAAGAAGATCACCCTGGAAATGTATCAAAGCAAGCTGCAAGACGTATATGCCCGATACAGCGAAAGCAATCCAAATCAACCTATAGATGACAACGCTCGCCGCTCTCTGGAAGGCTCTGCCTGGCAGGAACTGGTGGATGAGATATTGTGGGATAAACAGATCAAAAAACACAAGATCAAAGTAAGCGAAAGTGATATCCTTACCGAAATGCAAAACAACCCCCCGCAAGAGCTGATGCAAAACGAATCTCTGCAGACTAATGGTAGATTTGATAACAGCAAATACCTCTCTGCGCTAAAGAACAATCCGGAATTCTTCCTGGTAATGGAAGATTACGTGAGCAGCTATCTTCCCAGAAAGCGGTTGCAAGAAAAGATTCAGGCCGCCGCTGGCATCACCATCGATAGCCTGAAGGCAGAATATCTAAAGGAAAATGATAAGGTTTCCGGTGAGATACTTTTCTTTGACTACAACAAAATCACCGATACAGAAGTTTCCGATGACGCAATCCGTGAATATTATGAAAAGCACAAAGAAGAGGAATACAAAAAAGGGCCCGCTACCCGTGTGAAATATCTCACCTTTGAAGCAACTCCTTCCGATGAAGACTATGAAGAGGTAAAACGCACCGCCATCCAGATTCGGGAACGCATCGTAAACGGCGAAGATTTTGCCGAGCTCGCCCGTGAATATTCCGAAGACCCTGGTTCTGGCCAAAATGGCGGATCCCTGGGAGAATTTGGCAGAGGCCAGATGGTTCCAGAATTTGAAAAAGCCACCTTTGCCCTGGAAGAAGGGGAAATCTCGGAGCCGGTAAGATCAGACTTTGGCTGGCATGTGATTCGTCTGGACAAATGGGTGAATAGAAGCCCCGAAGAGACCAAGGTAGAGGCCAGCCATATACTATTTAAAGTGGAAGCCAGCGAAGCTACCCGCTATCAGCTGGAAGAAAAGGCCCTGGAGGCTCAGAAGATGCTCCAGAAGAAAGACATCGATGAAGTGGCCAAGAGCCTGGAAATGGAGCCGAAAGACAGCGAATGGGTGGCCCATGATGCTCAGTACATCCCCGGAATTGGTCAGAATCCACAGCTTTTAGCCTGGATGATCAAAGCCAAAAAAGGCAAAGTCTCCGAGCCCATCCGGGACCAGCAACAGAATATCATCGTAGCCAAAGTGGTGGACAACGTCAAGAGCTACTACGAAGACTTTGAAAAGGTGAAACTGCGCATCAAATACGAATTGGAACGCGAGCAGAAGATCGCCAAAGCAAAAGTACAGGCCGATAAGTTCGTGGCCAAGTACTCCAAAGATGAATACTTTGACAAAGCTGAAGCCGAAGGCTGGAAGGTCACTGAAGTGAAGAATTACAAACGCGGTAACAATACCCCCGGCGTGGGAGTTTCCGAGGTCTTTGCAGACCACGCCCTGGCTTTGGAAGAAGGAAGCATGACAGAGCTGATCCATGATGAAAAAGGCAGCTATATATTCAGGGCTACCAGCCGTCAAAAGCCTGATCTTAAGGCTTTTGAAGAAGACAAAGCCGCTCAGGAAAAAATCCGCGAGACCCTGGAAAACAAAGCCTGGAATCGTTGGTATCAAAACATGAGAGAAGAAGCTGAGATCATAGACCGTCGTGCTGAATTCGGCATGTAAAAAACAATATTTGCAGGATATCCTGTACACAGATTGGATGCGAAAACCCCCGTTTTCGCATCCAATTTCATGAAAAGGAGAAAATATGAGTAAACTCATGGCCAGCGTGAGCGGTGTGAGAGGAATATTTGGCGAGAGTCTTACCCCGCCCATAGTACAAAAATACGTAAGCAGCTTTGGCCTCATGCAAAAAAGAGCACATGGCAAAGGCAAAATCATCATCGGCAGAGACAGCCGCACCACTGGAGAAGCCATGATGCACATCGTGGCCAGCACCCTGATGAGCATAGGTCTGGATGTAAGCTATCTGGGTATAGCTTCCACCCCCACCATCCTGCTGGCAGTGGAAGAAAGTGACGCCATCGGCGGCATAGCCATCACCGCTTCGCACAACCCCCCCGAGTGGAATGCCATGAAATTTGTGGATAGCGATGGTATGTTTTTGGCTCCCCAAAAGGCAGCCGACTTTTTATCCTCCATAAATCAGGATATCCCCTGGGCAAACTGGCAGGAGATAGGAAAGTTTGAGCGTGATGAGCAAGCCATACAGCGGCATTTAGCTAAGATAATGGCCATTGACTATCTGGATGTGGACCGCATCCGCTCCAAGCAGTTCAAAGTGGTGCTGGATAGCGTAAACGGAGCCGGGGCCTTCACTTCCGAATCCCTGCTCAAAGCCCTGGGCTGTGAAGTGATCAGTATCAATAGCGAGCCCACCGGTATCTTTGCGCATCCTGCCGAGCCGCTGAATAAGAATTTAGGCCAGCTTGAAGCTGCCGTGCAAAAGCATCAAGCTGATCTGGGCTTTGCCACAGACCCCGATGTCGATCGGCTTTCCATAGTGTCAGACCAAGGCAGGTGCATCGGTGAAGAGCTCAGCCTGGCGCTCTGTGCACTCTTTGTGCTGCCCAAAAGAAAGGGCGACATAGTGGTGAACCTCTCCACTTCCATGCTTTCGGATGATATTGCCAAAAGCTTTGGAGTCAAAGTCCATCGCACCAAGGTCGGCGAAATCAACGTCGGTAAAAAGATGCAGGAAATATCCTCCCCCATCGGAGGAGAGGGCAATGGCGGGATCATCTGCCCTGATGTGCATTACACGCGGGACGCTCCGGCCGGAATGGCCTTGATCCTGGGACTTTTGGCAGAAAGCGGAAAGAGCATCTCCGAATTGGTGGCGGAATTGCCCAAATACTATTTTGCCAAAGACAAGCTTCAGCTAAAACCTGCGGACATGCAAGCAGCCATGGCCAAAGTGCCCAAAATCCTTCAGGGATACGAGCTCGATACCCAGGATGGCATCAAAGGCACTAAGGCAGATCACTGGATACACGTGCGCAAATCCGGCACCGAGCCCATCATCAGAGTTTATGTGGAAAGTGGTTCACAAGCCAGAAGCGATGAGATTTGTCAAAATACCTTGAAGGCTCTGAAGGTATAGGAAGCTATTAAAGTATGCTGCGAAACAATCAGCTGCATTAATGCTATTCCCCTTATACATCATCAGCTATGGACAGTGTCCGTAGCTGATGATGCAAGAAAGGGCTGTTGCCGGAACTTACTTGAAATAGTAGTAAAAGCCTCCGGAGGGAATATATGGGATCATTTCATCTTTGTGATTATAAGTCATAGGCACCTCGATGCATACATGAAAGCGATCGGAAAATTCAAATTCAAATCCCGGTCCGAATCCCACAGTCCAGCGGTCATCACTTTTCCAAGTGCTGTCTTCCTTAACCCTGCGAACAGTATAAGACATTCCGCTCATGAGATAAAACCGGTACTTCTCGGATTGGTGAAGCCCCCAAAGATAATTCGCTCCCAAAGAGATTGAGTTTTTCCGCGGATTACTCTCGGAATCACGCTTCCCGCTGGTGTAAGCTGAAAGAGTAAATTGGTATGCGTTTATATCACCCCATTTCCTGATGCTGTAACCATTACCGGTGGATGTGCCAAAATGCAAACCCATGGCGGTATGGTATTTATTCATCCCTGCCAGATGAGCACTTACGCATACAAAAAGGATGATCAGACTCTTCTTAAGCATATCTAAAGCTCCTGAATTATATTTTGTTTACAAAAGCGATCAAAGGGGATATTTGTCAAGCTGATTCTTGAAGGCATTCCCCCAAAATATCAAGCCGCTCGTTTGATAATGAATTCATTGGTATTATCTTAGCTTTCATCTATGTTCATTCATTTCAATTTGTATTTTAAAATTTGATTCCGGCTGAATATGCCTCTAATTCGGGACGGCATTTCAGATAGCAAACCAAACTCTACACAATGGTCTGAGTCCTGTAGGGACGATATTTCAGATAGCATACCAAACTATACACAATGGTCTGAGTCCTGTAGGGACGATATTTCAGATAGCAAACCAACGCTGCACAATAGCCCAGAGTCCCATAAAGAGGGGAATACCTGTAGTTATTTGAGCTTGACACTTCCAGAGTACTTATTATTATGGTTTTGTTCTCTATACTTCACCAAGAATATGTTTTTTTTCTAACAAGCGGTCAGGTCTTTTTTAGATCTGACATGATATAGATCGATTGATGGCGTGAACCGCATGTCGGTTCACATAGGTTTTACCAAATGCTACATAGAGAAGCGGAAAAGGCCTTGACGCGACTTGAGAAAGAGAGTCAAGTGATTATGGTGCTTTTCTGTTATAGCTTAAAAGACATAAAAGGAGATAACATGTCGTACAAAGCATTACAAAATCAAAAAGTCTTTACAGGTCTGCCAACTGCCAAGGCAGAGAATACCCTTTATGAAAAATGGGGGGGCAAAAGTTTGCTTATTATGCCTTGCCCTGTTAATGGTTTTAACTGGCCATGCTTATGCATGTGCTATGACTGCGGTAGTAGGTAATGGAACAACAATGCTAACTGACCAGATGGCTTGGCATGATGAAGCTTCATGGTTACAAGGAACAAGCCATACTAACAATGATGGCTGGGGGGCCTGCTACTACCATGCATCAGGAT
>JALNWR010000103.1 GCA_023230795.1 Candidatus Cloacimonadota bacterium | reverse complement strand
GGGGCAGGACTCACCCTGCATCGATGCCGGAAGAACGGTTTTTTTCTTTGATCTGCCGGATTGGTATCAGTTTCCTGCCTATGATCTGGCTGGCAATCCTCGTATCTATGGGGATCAGGTGGACCTGGGGGCCTATGAATGGCAGGGGCAAGTGGGGATAGAAAATTTACTGGCCCCGCCCACTTTGAGTATGAGCAATTATCCAAATCCCTTCAACCCCAGCACCACGATCAGCTACAGCGTTCCCATGAGTGGGAACGTAAGCCTTAGTATCTACAACGCCAAAGGCCAATTGGTAAATACTCTGGTGAGTGAGTACAAAAACAAAGGCAATTATCAGATAGTCTGGCACGGGAAAGACAAAAGTGGCAGCACTGTCGCTTCCGGTTTGTACTTCACCCGCCTGGCATCCGGTGGCAAATCTTTAACCAACAAAATGCTGCTGATGAAGTAGTATAAGCCATTCTGTGTGTATGGTATAGATTATGCGTATTTCAGTTGGCAACAGCAGATATATATGGCGGAGAGTCAGGGATTCGAACCCTGGGTACCCGCAAGGGTACAACGGTTTTCGAGACCGCCCCGATCAACCGCTCCGGCAACTCTCCGCTACCATACTCAACGTTTATTTCGGAAGAAATCTGTCAAGACCAAAGCGCAATCTGCGGCCAGCACGCCTCGTCTTAGCTCCGGATGATGATTGAAGTGTTTATCTTTTAGGGTTTGATATACCGAGCCACAGGCGCCGGATTTGGGGTCTGATGCACCATAGACCAATCTGCCCAGCCTACTGAGCACTATCATCCCGCTGCACATCAGGCAGGGCTCCAGGGTAACATACAATGTGCAATCCTGCATATACTTGAGTCCCATTTCCTGCGCTTGATCCAGGATCAGTTTCTCGCAGTGGGCCAGGGGATTCTGCATCTGGCGGGTACGATTGTGCTCTTGCAAGATCACCTTGCCAGCTCTTACCAGGCAGGCGCCCACCGGTATTTCATCTTCAGCGGCGGCCTGATGGGCTTCCTCTATAGCGATGCTCATGAAGTATTCGTCATTCATGGTTTTACGTAAATCTGCACATTGGCCTTAGCCAGACGTTCCTGTATCCAAAAGTCAAACCAATCAGGATCCAGCTGTCGGATATAAAGCTCTTTTAGCACCTGAGGATCGGCCTTACTCCGTTTATCAGGATAGTAATTTCGGGGGATAATGATGATGTGATAGTCTCCCAGACTAATGGGCCGGGGCTTTTCTTTGTTCAGATAGCGCTGCAGGGCTTTCAGGTAGGCCAGATCAAGGCTTTGCCCGGCATATTCGCTATGAATACCACCCTTATCATACTGTTTGAGAAGATATTGTTCGCTGTCTTTATTGGTCTTGAGGCTGGGATTTTGGCTGAGCCATTCATGAGCTTTTTGTTCTGCCAGAAGCAGTCTGCGGCTGTCTATGAGCTCGGGCAGGATGATGTATTTCACATCGGATAAGGGGCGCACCCGGTTCACCTGGTTTTCTGTGAGCTGGAGCACGATCCAGCTGCCGGTGAGGGTGGAATACAGGGGCTTTAAGAAGTCGCCTTTTTTTTGGGTCATAAGCTGGGAATTTACTTGCTCGATGATAGCCATATCTTTGTGCCAGAGATCGCTTACAGAGATATTGGATCGGGATACTACAGGTAGGTCGAGTTCATTGGCTGCGGCCTGGATTCCGATCTCCCGAGCCAGATTCAAGATGCCTTCTGCCTGGTTAAACTGTGCATTGATGGTAGCCGGAACGAGGATGGGCGGAATCTGCAAAGCGCGGTAGTTGATCATAGATTTTGTGCGCTGCAGCTTCTGATAGATGGCAAATCCCCGGCCCACAGCAGTGGGCTTGCTATAGCCATCATCCGGCAGATAATCTAAAGCGCTCAGCAGATCGCTATCCACATTCTCCACCCGTACAAAGCCGGGATTCACTACTCTCAGGTCGGGCAATTGCTCCTGACGCTCGGATATTACGGTTTCAAATGTTTTCCCCTGGCCGAGTTCTTCGTAAATGCTATCGGTAATAGCTACAGTATATTCACGATCGGCCTCGGCAGGATTCACCGGTAAACTGATGTAACTCACACCGTAGATTGGCTCCAGGGCAAAGCGCTTGAGGTTCTTCTGGTAAAAGGCCTGAATCTCTGTGTCACTCACCACTGGATTCATCCGGGCGGGATCAAAGATCAAAAGGTCAAAATCCGCTTTGCTGACCACTATCTCAGATATTCTCCTGGCTGCCTTGGATTTATTGAGATCTACATCGATCAGCTTTTGCTTGAGCTTATGGATAGGGACGTAATATTCGTAATAGTTACGCCGCACCGGACTCATATTCACCGGGCTATCGTAACGCACGGATTGATAATACAGGTCCTGGTCAAATTTACCATCTGTCATCAAGGCAGCATTATCCTTCAGATATACAGGGATGGTAACCATCAGGCTGTCGATTACTTCCTGCGGAGTTACCGTGATGTCGTACCGCTTAAATTGCTCTTTCAGAATGATGTGTTTGGTGATATCTTCCCAAGTGGCATTGAAAAGAGCTGACTTTTCATCAGCACTTGGAGCCCGCCCGGTGCGAGCCTGGAAGTTTGCGGTGTGTCCCTGATAAGACCGCACAAAATCGGGATAGAGGATGCGCTCGCCATTGATGATGCCAGCGCTATCTCCCCTGGGCCCAGAGCAGGATAAAAGGATGATGCTGATTGCGATGAGTAAAAGAATGCGTTTCATGATTCTCCTAAAAGTTCTTTTTGTAGCTCGGAAAGATAGGTCCAGGCCTGGATGGGACTGGTGCTTTCTAAGTCTATGTCTTTGATTTTATGGATAATATCTTCGTGTTCATTGGCTTTGTCTATAATTACTTCAAAGATTTCCAGTTGCGGAGTGGTGGAAGCGAGTTTTTTGCGCAAGCTGGCAGTGAGTCCTTGCGGGCTGATCTCATGCTCTTCCAGGTTTCTGAGTATGTCCTGGGCGCGGCGGATTACTTGATTTGGGATTCCGGCCAGACGCGCCACCTGGATGCCATAGCTCTGGTCTGCGCCTCCCCGTTCTATCTTACGGATAAAGATCATCTGATCGTTGTATAGCTTCACAGCCACGTTGTAGTTTTTGATCTGAGGATAGATGTTTTCCAGCTCGGTAAGCTCGTGATAATGGGTGGCAAACAGAGTGAGAGCCTTGATCTTGCGGTGAATCTGTTCTATGATAGCCCAGGCCAGGCTGAGTCCATCAAAAGTGGAAGTGCCCCGGCCGATCTCATCTAAAAGGATCAGTGAATCTGGGCTGGCGGAATTGAGGATATTGGCGGTTTCGATCATCTCCACCAAAAAGGTGCTCTGTCCCTGAGCCAGATTGTCGGAAGCGCCCACTCTGGTAAATACGCGATCAAAGATCGGCAGGCGCATCTTGCTGGCTGGTACCCAGGAGCCCATCTGGGCCAGGATTACCAGCAGCCCCACTTGCCTGAGATAGGTGGATTTACCGGCCATATTAGGGCCGGTAATCAAGGCTACACAGGTATCGGGATAGTCTAAAAGGGTGTCATTGGGGATAAATTCCGCTTCCGGCATCAGTTTCTCGATCACGGGATGGCGGCCTGCTTCTATATACAGATCGCGACTTTCGCTAAACTGGGGAGCGGTGTAATGATTTTGCCAGGCCAGAAAGGCGAGGGCAGAATAGACGTCGATCTCGGCAATGATATCACTGAGCTTTTGCAGGCGCGGAAGATGGATGGCGAGATTTGCCCGCAGAATCTTGTAGAGCTCATATTCCAGGCTCTTGATCTTTTCTTCGCTGGAAAGCACCTTGGCTTCAAATTCTTTGAGCCGGGGTGAGATATAGCGTTGGGAATTCACCAAAGTCTGCTTTTCTATATAGTAATCCGGAACCTTGCTCTTGTGGGCTGCTGTGACCTCTATGTAATAGCCAAAGACACGGTTATAGCCCACTTTCAGGCTGGGGATGCCGGTCTTTTGCCTTTCATCTTCTTCCAGACGGGCGATCCAGCTTTTGCCATCCTGGATCAGCTCCATCAGTTCATCCAGATCATCCTGGTAGCCGCGCTTAAAGATGCCGCCAGCGGTGATGGTGATGGGCGGCTTTTCACAAATTGCTTCAGTAATAAGGACGCTGATATCGTCAAAGGTGTCCAGAGCAGCTATCCAATCCTCAAACAGCGGCTCTGAGAAAACCTGCAGCCTGGACTTGATCTCCTTTGCCGTGAGCAGATAGCTATCCAGAGCCAAAAGCTCACGGGGATTGATGCGCAAGGCGCCCAGGCGCGATACGAGGCGTGAGATATCTCCAATCTCCTTGAGTGCAGCCCGCACATCCTTCAGATAGGCTGTTTGGGCGATAAAACTATTGATCAGCTCCTGGCGCGCCATGATGTCACTGAGATTGATCAAAGGATGCAGCAGCCATTGATTTAGCAGACGGCCACCCATCGGGGTATGAGTCTGATCTATCACATTCAGCAGGCTGCCGTGTTTGCTGCCATAGCGAATGCTGCGAGTCAATTCCAGATTGCGCCGACTGATCTCATCCAACTGCATATAGGCAGAAAGAGAGTAGTAGCGCAGGCTGGTGATATGAGACATGGGAGAGGCATACAAGCTCATTACATAAGCCAGAGTGGCTCCGGCGGCAGTAGCTCCGGCGATCTTATTATGCGCCCCAAAGGGCTCCAGAGTGGTGACACCAAAGTGTTTCTTTAGCAGCGCTTTGGCTTCCGCAGGCTGAAATTGCCAATTGTCATAGATGCTTACCGTAGGTTCAAAATCCAGCTTTAGTTCTTTTACAAAGGCTTCATTCACAGAGCTATCCACCAAAATTTCTGCCGGACTCAGGCGTTGAAGCTCATTAGCCAGCTCAGCTTCGGCCAGTTCGGTGAAGGAAAACTCACCGGTAGAAAGGTCCAGGTGTGCCAAACCGCAGTTCTTCTGATTGTCTGCCCGATAAAGAGTGCACAAAAATACGTTCGCCGAGCCTTCCAGCAGATTTTGATCCAGAACAGCTCCGGGAGTGATGATCTCGGTAACTGCCCGTGCTACCAGGCCAACAGCCTTTTTGGGGTCTTCGGTCTGTTCGCAGATAGCCACTTTATTTCCGCTTTTGATCAGGCGATCCAGATAGTTATCCAGAGCATGATAAGGGAAACCGGCCAGAGGCACGGGATTGTCATCGTTGCGGTTGCGCGAGGTCAGGGTGATATTCAGGATTTTGGATACCTTTTGGGCATCCTCAAAGAAGGTCTCATAAAAATCGCCCATACGAAAGAGGATGATCTTATCCGGATGCGCCTCTTTTACATCCAGATATTGCCGCAGCATGGGAGTGAGCTTGCTTTTATTCATCAGTATTGCACGATAAAGCTATTGATCTCGCTTTGGGAGAGCATTGCTTTGGCGGCATCCATCTGCTCTTGATTCTCAAAGGGGCCGGCCAGCACCACCCAGCTAATACTTCCCGGATTTCCATCTTCGTAATATGTGGAGGGAATCTTCATGTTGCGGATATTTTTCACCAGTCGCCCGGCATTTGATTCCACCGAAAACCTGCCGGTTTGCAGATAGTAGCCACTTTGGGGCTTGATCAAAAGCTTAATGGGCATAGAGCTGGTTATCTTTGGGAAAGTCACTGCTATGGCAGGCTCCAGAGGCTTGACGATCTCCGGTAAATCTACCCGGATGCTGTCTGTCACGGCATCACCTATGTCAAGCTCAAGGGGAGTGTAGGGATACAGGAAACTGAGGTCCAGCGATGGAGCATGGCTGCGCAAAGAAAAAAGACGCTCTTCGATATCAAAGGCAGCCTGTGAATATTTATCCAGTTCATAACCGGTGCGATAGGCTTGCATAGACTGACCATAATCCCCCAAAAGTTCTTGTATATATCCCAGCCGGTAGTAATAATACTGCAGGTCCTGCTCGGGCAGCTTCTTGATCTTACTAAGGCTCGAGACAGCGCTTTGATATTTCTTCTGGGCGATGTAGGAATCTGCCACCAGATGCAAGGCCGATTCAGACAGCGAATTTGAAGGGCTGAGCCGGAGATAGTTTTCGGCATTAGCTATAGCTGCAGAATAGTCTTCCAACCAATAAAAGGAAACAGCCAGCCAATAAAAACGTTCTATGATATCTGCCGAACTGATGCCCCGCAGCAAAGTCTGGGCAGAGGGGATCTCCCGCTCCAGTATATGTATCTTAGCTGCTTCCAGCATGGACAGCTGGCCATAGCGGGTCTTGGGATATTCTTTAACTACAGTCTGGAACTCTGCCAAAGCTTCGGTTTTGGTTTTTTTGCATAAAGCGGAGTAGTATCCCATTAGGGCTTTCTCTTCATCTCGCCTTGGCTTCAGGCTGGAGAGGCTGCTTTTTACCTCGCTCAATTGCCCGCTTTTATATTGCTGTTCCAAGTCATTAAATTCCTTTCTGACCTGAGCAAAAAGGCTCATTGAGCAAAGTAGGATCAGGATTATATAGAGCTTTGGCATTTGCGGATCAATGCTCCTTCTGTATCCATCTCTGGGATAGGGATTCCATAACGGAAACTGGGTCTTGTCTCTGTAACCGTATTATCTTCATCATCATAGATCTGTTTTACCTTCAGGCTGATATCGCGCTTGAGATCCGGAAAGATGAGCTCTATAGTCTCACCCACGGATATTTTACTCAGTGCATCAAACAGCAGTTTTCCATTTTCTTGTGCAATTACTTTTCCACAATACTGACTTTCTGATGTATAAGCTGGACCCTTATGAGGAGGCACTATGCCGGCATCGGTATCTCCAAAATCGTAGAAGCCTTGCCAATATGGCCGGTGTGATACTTTCAAAAGCTCGCGTCTGAGCAATTCCCAGCCCTGGATATCGTCTGCATCCAGAGCAAGGGCAGCCTTGTAAACACGGCTGATTTGCGCCACATAATAGAGGCTCTTCATGCGTCCTTCGATCTTACCGGCGTGGATGCCAGCCTCCTTGAGCAAGGGCATTTTATCCAGGAGACACAGGTCTTTGGAGCTTAAGATATAGCTGCCGTATTGATCCTCTTCCACAGGGAAGTACTGCCCGGGACGTTCTTTTTCGCTGAGAGCCCAATCCCAACGGCAGACCTGGGTGCAGGCTCCGCTATTCGCACTACGATTGTTCAGATACGCGCTCAGCAGACAGCGTCCGGAATAGGCCACACACATTGCTCCGTGGATAAAGCTCTCAATTTCCAGCTCGGGCAGAGCGTCTTTGATCTGAAGCAATTCCTTAAAGCTAAGCTCACGTGCCGGAACTATGCGTTTAGCGCCTTTATCGTGCCAAAACTTTGCCGCGGCTATGGAGCAGACATTAGTCTGGGTGCTGATGTGGATGGGGATATTTGTTTTGGCCTGAACCAGATCAAACACTCCGGGATCTGCCACGATCACCGCATCAATGCCGGTATCCTTCAACCACAGCAGAAAATCTGCCAGGGCAGGATAATCCTCGTTTCTGAGATAGGCATTCAGGGTGAGATACAGCCTGGCATCATGAGCATGGGCGAAGCGGATAGCTTCGAGCAAATCATCCTGATCCAGATTTTTGGCCGCAGCCCTGAGTCCGAATAGGTTATAGCCACAATAGACGGCATCCGCACCATATAATATGGCGTATTTGATCTTTTCTAGATCTCCGCCCGGGGACGTTATTTCCATCAATTACTCATTGCATTTAGCAGATCATCATTGTTTTTGGTCTGCTCCATACGTTTGCGCAGAGTCTCGATACCCTGAAGGGGGCTGATGGTTTTCAGATATTTACGCAAGACGTACATACGGTTAATCTCATTTTTGGTGAGCAGCAATTCCTCGCGTCTGGTTCCGGATTTTACCAGATCAATGGCGGGATAAAGGCGCATATCGGAGATACTGCGGTCCAGTACCAGCTCCATATTACCGGTGCCCTTAAATTCTTCAAAGATCACTTGGTCCATCTTGGAGCCTGTATCTATCAAAGCAGTAGCGATGATGGTAAGGCTGCCGGCCTCTTCTGTATTACGGGCGGAACCAAAGAACTTTTTGGGCTTGATCAGACCATTGGCATCGATGCCTCCGGAAAGCACTTTTCCGCTGGAGGGAGTGATATTGTTATATGCTCTGGCCAGACGGGTGATGCTATCCAAAACGATCACGACATCCTGTCCCAGCTCCACCATGCGTTTGGATTTTGAAAGGATGATTTCTGCCACGTTACTATGATTCTTGGGTGATTCATCAAAGGTGGAGGAGATCACTTCGCTATTTCCAGGCACGAGCACCTTCTTCATTTCGGTAACCTCTTCAGGGCGCTCATCCACAAGCAGAACTATCAGATAGACCTCAGGGTGATTGCTCAAAATCGCATTGGCAATATCCTGCAAAAGGGTGGTCTTTCCGGTTCTGGGTGCGGCCACGATGAGTCCGCGCTGCCCCTTGCCCACCGGTGTAAAGAGATTTATTATGCGGGTGCTGTAGTTTTCCTGATCAAATTCCAGATTGATCCTTTCGGTAGGATAGTATGGAGTAAGTTCATCGAAGGTTCGGATATCTTGCAAACTGTTGGGAGCCATATAATTCACGGCTTCTACCCGCAGCAGGGCAAAGTACTTTTCACCTTCTTTGGGCGAGCGCACTGGTCCGGAAACCATGTGACCGTTTTTCAGGCCGAAACGCCGGATTTGGGTAAGCGAGACATACACGTCATCGCGGCCTGGCAGGTAGCTATTCCCCGGAAAGCGCAGAAAGCCAAAGCCATCGTCCATTATTTCCAAACAACCTGTCACGAAGGCCAAACCTTCTTGTGCTGCCTGGAATTCAAATATTTTGAAGATCAATTCGGTGCCTTTGAGTTGGCTATAACCGGCAATTGACATTTTTTTGGCCAGCTTGGTGAGCTGATTTTGTGACATTTGGAACAGATCGTCTTCTATGAGCATTATTTATCTCCTTTTTTCTTGTAACCTTTGATTAGTAGCCTTGATGCACTGGCGTAGCCTACGTCGCTGATGCGTTTGATGAGTGATTTGCCTTCTTCGATGAGTTCTTCCTGCCCCCCTATCAATTCCAGACGCTTGATGGTCGCCTCACAATTCTTGATCAATCCGCTGCAGGCTTTAGGGCTCTTGG
>JALNWR010000102.1 GCA_023230795.1 Candidatus Cloacimonadota bacterium | reverse complement strand
GTGATGAGCACGGCATCCAGTTCATTTCCCGATATTCCGGCTTTGAGCAGGCTGCGGGAGCATCCTTCTCCGGTATCCCAGAGAAAAGAGCTATCGTCCGTCCTGACAAATACGCAGGAGTTATTCAGCTTCTGGCTGGGCATACCGGAGCCAGTACCCAAAGTCCATATTTGCATTTACTTTCCCTTCTTTTGATTGGCAGGTATCACGATGGGCACCTGATCCAGCTTATGTCCAAAGATCAGGAAGAATATGGCAAAGAGCATGGTGCTGAAGATCAGCAGCTCCCGCGAGCCAATCCTGAAGACCATGATGGAGGTGAGCACGATCAAGACGTTTATCGTATAGATAATGGCAGCGGTAACCCTTACCGAGCCCAATACGGTATTGATCCGGTGGGTGGAATGGTCTTTGCCGCCTTGCATCACATGACGTCCGTCTCTTTTGCGGGTAAAGCTCACCAGGGAGATATCGAAGATAGCGTAGCTGAGCAGCAATACCGGCATGAGGTAAAAGAATTTGTCGTTGTATTTGATCCCGGCATATTGCGCCATCAGGATTCCCATTGAAGAGAGGAAATAGCCGATAAACATACTGCCGGCATCTCCTAAAAAGATCTTGGCAGGATTGAAATTGTAGGGCAAAAAGCCAAAAGTAGAACCGGCAAAACTAAGGGAAATCAGAGCGATCAAGGCCATGGCATTTTGATTTGAGGAAGTAGCATTGGTAAGCGCAAAGGCAAAAAAGCCCAGTCCCAAGATCCCTGCCATGCCGCTGATGATGCCATCCATATTATCCAAAAAGTTCATCGCATTCATCAGCCCCACCATCCACAGCAGCAAAAGCGGGAGAGTTACATAGATGCTGCCAAACATCCGCTGCAATTCGGGGAAGGTGAAATTCGTGAAGATGAAGGTAAGGCTGACCAAAATCTGCCCGCCCAGCTTGATCAGGGGCTTCATCCCACGCCGATCATCGATTATGCCGATAAACACGATCAGCACACTGCCGGCCAGATAGCCCAGCATGGGTGCATCAAAATACCGCCCCGGTGAGATCACCACGTCATATACACAGAGCAGGATGAAACCTAAGGCCACACTCAGCCCCCCCATCAGCGGCACGCTTTTAAGGTGCATTTTTCGGGCTTCGGGCTTGTCCACAAAATTTATCTTATTAGCCAGCTTGATGATAAATGGCGTGAGACCATATACAAACAGCCAGGACATTATGAATACGCTAAGGTACTCATATATGCGAAAATTCATCAGGTTCTCCATGTAATATTCTTAGTTCGTCAAGATCAATTGTATCTGGATTTTGTCAATGTTTTTTCAGATTCCTGAGCAGTGATACCGTTTTTTGGCAGCAGCCTGCTCTGATCAAAGCCAAATCGAGCCCCATCAGACCCACCTCTCAGATAGTCTTGGGAAACCGCCCTATCTGCTTTATCATATCTATAAAAACTAAATACAGGAGTGAAGTATGTCTGGCATCATTTTTTTTAAGACGGCCAATCTATCTGCAGCCAAAGAGTTTTATGAGGGAGTATTAGGGATGAAACTGTGGAAAGATCAGGGCAAATGTCTGATCTTTCAGCAAGGCAGCATGAAACTGGGATTTTGTGAAGGCGAAGTTAGCGAAACCTCCGGCACCATTACTTTCGTCTATGACAGCGCCACAGAGGTAGATGAGCGCTATGCCCGCTTCCAGAAGATTGCCACCGGCAAACCGGAGTATAGTGAATACTACAAAATCTATCATTTCTGGGCTAAGGATTTCGAGGGCAGAAGCTTGGAATTCCAGTGCTTTATGCAGCCTGAACAGCAAGTGAAGGTCAATACCAGCCTGGACATCCTCAATCCCGATAAAAGCAAACCCAAATTGCTGCTCACCCGCATGATCCCCGAAAATGCGGTGGAAAAGCTAAAGCAACTCTTTGAAGTGCATGCCAATACAGCTCCCCGAAACCTTAGCAAAGCTGAGCTGCTGCACCAGATCCCCGAGATGGACGCCCTGCTCTGCCTTTTGGGAGATACTATCGACAAACAGGTTATGGATGCTGCCCAAAAGCTGCGCGTAATCTCAAATTATGCAGTGGGTTACAACAATATCGACACAGATTATGCCAAATCCAGAAACATCGCCGTGTGCAATACCCCGGGTGTGCTTACCGAAAGCACCGCAGACCTGGCCTGGGCCTTGATCATGGCAGCCTCCCGCCGCATCGCGGAAAGTGACCGCTATGTCCGCCGCGGCAAGTTCGAAGGTTGGGAACCGCTGCTTATGTTGGGGCAAGATTTGCACCAGCGCACCCTGGGCATACTTGGCCTGGGCAGGATCGGCGAAGCTGTGGGCAGAAGAGCCACCGGCTTTGGCATGAAAATCCTGTATTACAGCAGAACTGAAAAGTCTCCCGATTATTCGGCTACAAAAGTTGATCTGGAAACTCTTTTGAGAAAGTCCGATATACTCAGTATCCATGCACCTTTGACAGACGAGACCAAAGGTCTGCTCGGAGCCCGCGAACTAGCCATGATGAAGGAAACTGCCGTTCTGATCAATACTGGCAGAGGCCCCATCGTGGATGAAAAGGCTATGATCAAAGCCTTGCAGGAAAAGCGCATCTTTGCTGCCGGACTGGATGTTTATGC
Source organism: Candidatus Cloacimonadota bacterium (assembly GCA_023230795.1). Classification (GTDB taxonomy): domain Bacteria; phylum Cloacimonadota; class Cloacimonadia; order Cloacimonadales; family Cloacimonadaceae; genus UBA5456. The sequence continues at coordinate 6,568 of JALNWR010000102.1, read as the reverse complement.
CCAGGAGCCCTTCATCCCGCAAGAGCTATTGGATTTGGAGAATGTGGTATTACTTCCGCATATTGGCTCCGCCAGTTTTGCCACGCGGGCTGCAATGGGAGACATGGCTGCAGAAAATGCGATTGCGATCGTAAAAGGAAAGCAGCCGAAATCCCGGATAGTATGATCCTGCCCGCTATTGCACAGGATCAAAGCAGGGTTTTAGCTCTGGTTTGTGCAGTTTTGAGCAGCATGCAAAGCCTGCCCAAATCGTGATAAAACTGCTCGGTTGAGTGTGAGGACTTGAATCTTATCTGATTATCAGCTTTGTAGATAGAGCAATCCCGCCAGCTTGAAATAAACGATGAGAGAAAGGACGTCCACGATGGTGGTGATAATCGGAGCAGCCATAATGGCCGGATCAATTTTGAGTTTCCGGGCTACGATAGGCAGAGTGCAACCCACCGTTTTAGCCAAAACTATGGTAAATAGCAGCGACAGCGAAACCGTCATTGCCAAGAGTATATCCTGATTGAAAAGCCATATTCTCAGGAAATTGACTATCGCCAAGACAGTGCCTACGATCAAGCTCACTCTGATCTCTTTGAAAACTACCGCGAAATAGTCCTTGATATAAATCTCTCCCAGAGCCATACCGCGGATGATCAAGGTGGCAGATTGCGATCCTGCATTTCCTCCCGTATCCATCAGCATCGGGATGAAGGCCGCCAGGATCAGGACGCTGGCCAAAGCACCCTCATAACCCTGGATAATTAAGCTGGTAAAAGTGGCGGAGATCATCAAGAATAGCAGCCAGAATATTCTCTTGCGAGCCAGCTTGAAAACTCCGGTTTCCAGATAATCCCCTTCTCTAAGGGCCAGACCTGCCATCTTTTCAAAGTCTTCCGTGCTTTCATCTACCACCACGTCCAGGACGTCATCTGCAGTGATGACTCCCAGCATCTTGTCCTGTGCATCCACCACCGGCATACTGCTAAAGCCATATTTCTTGAAGATGCCGGCCACTTCTTCCTGGTCGAGCTCCGGACTTACGCTGATAATATTTATTTTGATCAATGGAGCGACAGAGTCGGTAAATCTGTGAACTACAATGTCCTTGAGAGATACCACTCCCTTCAGGGTCTCGCACTCGTCCAGGACATAGAGATAGCTGATAGTTTCGGCTTCCTTACCATATTTCTGAAGATATTCCAGGGTTTCGAGGACTGTCATATTGTCTTGAATAGTGACAAATTCTGTGGCCATGATCCCACCGGCAGTCTCGGGACCATATTGCATCAGGGCTTTGACGTCTTGGGCATCCTCGGCATCGAGACTTTCGATCAGATCGGCAGCTTCTTCCGGATCGATACTTACCAGCAGATCGACCAATTCATCCGAGGCCATCTCGGAGATAATTTCTTTCTTCTGATCCAGATGGAAAAGATCAAAAATCCCGCTTTTATCCTCTTCTTCGGCTTCTTCTATGACGTCGGCAAGGATTTCGTTGGGCAGCTTTGCCAAAAACGCAATGGCATCGCCTTTATAGGCTTCGAGTGCATCCAGGATATCTGCAGGATGGATGTTTTTCAGAGCTGCTCTAAGCTCTTCTACAGAAGCTTCCTGCAAGAATTTCAGCAATTCTGGACCTTGTAGATTGTAGTTCACTTTATACCTCCAGCAGCTTAGTTTTTGGAGCATCTTTAGAGATAGGTTCTTTTGTCAAGCAAGAACAGCTTTGGGACTTGGCTTAATTTGAGTTTATCCCATAGTTTAGGCTAAAAAAAAGATTGGCAATCCTCAGAAAAGAAGATTGCCAATCTGGGTAACAACAGATAGATATCTTAGATAATCTTGCCACTCATGACATCTGCTTCGTTGCATTTGCAGATGTTTACATAGAGTTTGTCCGGGCGCCAGGTACCATCGGTCTTGCGGTTTTGGACAATTTTCACGCGCTTGATCTCGGTATTGCATACCGGGCAGACCAATTTTCCACCTTTATTCGTATCGTGAGCCAGTTTGGCAGTGAAGCTTTTTACTTTTCCCATGTTTATATCCTCTTATTTATTGTGCTCTTTCTATGTACTCGCCAGTGCGGGTATCTATTTTGATCTTTTCTCCGGCTTCCACAAAGAAGGGGACCATCACGCGCAGTCCGGTTTCCGTGAAGGCTACCTTTCCGCTGCCGGAGGCTGTATTTCCTTTTATATTGGGCTCGCATTCGGCGATGCTCATCACTACGGTAGTAGGTAATTCTATGCCGACTATCTCGCCTTCAGGAGTGGTGGCTACCGTGACTTCCATATTCTCCATCATCATCAGTTCCATGTCTCCTATGGCAGATTTATCTACTGGCTTTTGTTCGTAAGTATCGATGTCCATCAGGACAAAGAAATCGCCATCGCGATATAGATACTCTTTTTTACTACGCTCTATGCGCACTTCATCAAAAGAATCACTTTCTCTGAAGGTATTTTCTACCACTTTGCCGCTGCGGATATTCTTCAGTTTTGAACGCATAAAAGCGGGGCCCTTACCGGGTTTCACATGCAGAAATTCTACAACTTCCCAGAGCTCGTCTTTGAAGTCTATCACCATTCCATTACGTATATTAGCCATTGTAGCCATATTTAAGTCCTTATATTTAGTCTAAGTTACCATGATTTTACAAATGGTCTTTTTGGCAAGGAATTTCTTGAAGCTATTGCAGGAATGCAGGCTCTGAGGCCATGCCTTGGGGCGAATCCCGGTCTGATTCAGGGCAAATTCAGCCTGTAGCTGAGGCTGAGGTTCAGGTTCCAATTAAAGCCGGGTTGAGGGATATTGGCATAGATCTGATAGCGCTTATCTTCCAGATTGTTCAGCTTCAAACTCAGCAGAGCCTCCATGTCTTTGTAAGGACACTTGATATAGCTAGCGAAATTCAGCAACTCGATAGCCTGAATCCTGCCAATGAGGTTATCCACTGTACTGTATTGCTCGCCTACATAGTCATAGCTCAGGCTCAGACCATAGTAATCCTGAGAGTATTCTGCTGACAGCGAGCCTGTGTATTCCGGAGTGTAAACCAGGTATTTATCGTAGGTAGCGGTAGGCTCTCCCAGATCATTGGTAGAGAAATCCCGCGCATCTGTATGGGTGAGGCCGGCATTTAGCTTCAGAGCTTTCAGCGGGAAGAGGGCAAGGGCAAACTCCCAATTCTTGATTTTGGCTCGGCCTACGTTGAAAGGACGCCAGGAGCTGCCATTGAGAAAGTACTGTCGCCATTGGATCAGCTGTTCTATATCGTTGTAGTAGTAGGCGGCAGAGCTCTCAAAAACGGGATGCTTGAGCCTTAGACCCAGGTGATATCCAAAAGAGCTTTCGCTGTTTAAGTCTGTATCTCCCACGCTGCTGCTATCGCCTATCCAGTGTCTGTCAAAATATGAGGGCAGGGAAAAAGCCGTGCCGATGCTGCCCCCAAAGCCTATCTCTATAGGCATATAGAGGGTGCTGTGCTGCTCCATGCGCCAGCTAACGTGAGCTTCGTTTTGGGTCCAGTCCCGCCGCAAAGCCAGAGAGCCTCTGGAGCTGAGGGCGCCGTATTCTATCCCCTTTTCAATGCGTCCGCCCAAGGCTGCGTTCAAATCTTGATAGTCCTGAAAGTCAAAGTAATGGCCTCCCACCGGGTCTTGCTCGTAGTCATAATACACAGGTTGCAATTCTGCGGTAAGAGCCAGATCAAAGCCTTTCAGATTCAAGCTGAGTTTGTCCTTGATCAGGGGATTGTAATAAAGCTGCCGATAGTGGTCTGAAAAGATGGGGCTGGTGCTTTCAAGGTTGATATAGGTGCTTTTCTTGTGCTCCAAAGAGAGCGAAAGCTCATTCTTCAGAGCCTCATGGATATAGACCTGGCTCAGTTTGGCAAAGAGATTGGCCCCGCTCTGCTCGGCAGCATCATACAAGCTAAGGAAGCTGATCGGCCCGGGCAATTCCCTGAGATAGGTATTGTAGTTTAAGATGCCTTCCCAATAGTGATTTTCCCGGTGATACCTGCTTTTTACAAAGAAATAATCCGCAGCTTTGCGATTGTGCAGGCGGAGAAGCTCCGCTTGGGGCTGCCAGGAAGGCTCGTATTTGAAGTCGTTGCGGGCAGCATAATGGGAATACTCTGCACTGATGCTGAAATCAGCCCTGGCGAGGGAGGCCAGATAACGCTGGGAATTCATCCCAAAGCTGCCAAAGCCGGTTTCGAGCTCCGCTTTCAAGTATTCCCCGGGGCTGGCTGTAACTATATTGATGATCCCACCAATGGCAGAAGAGCCGCCATATACGGAAGAGGAACCTTTGATGATCTCTATATAACTGATCTGAGAGGCGGGAATACGGGAAAAGTCAAAAGCTTCTCCCGCTGAATTCACAGCCACGCCATCCAGCAAAACCAGAGTGTGGCGGCTGAGATTCCCCAGGATGGAAAGGCTCTGAAATTCACCGGTGAGCGGAGAATCCGGGCTGGTGATAGAATGCTGCTTCAAGAGCAGATCGGCAGAGCTGCTGCCGGAATTTGTATCGGGATAGATGATCCTGGCATCCAATGCAGGAGCTGCAGCGCTTTGGTAGTGATCATAGACCCGGACGGTGTGCAGCGCCAGAGGGTCTTTGCGAAGGACGATCTTTGCCGGCAGGTCTTGGGCCGGAATCTCGCGCTGGTGGTAGCCCAGACGGGAAAAGCGGAGCACAGCAGCCTCAGTTTTGATGGTAAAATAGCCATCGTCATCGCTGAAGGCAGAGTTTTTGCCCCCTTGTATCAATACCTTTGCGATGGGGCTGCCCGCTTCATCTACAATCCGGGCATAATGCACTGCGCCCAGCACCATAGCCGGCAGGCACAGGGACAGCATCATCAGACACAAGACTTTATAGCGCATCAGAGCTCCTTGATATATTTATGACGTCAGCTTTTATCTAAGGCCGCGATTGGTCAAGAAAGTTCTTTGTTTATGCCGCAATTTTATCTGTAGCTCAGAGGGGATTCACCTTGATCTGAGCGCAGCTGATACTGCCGGCAATCTTCCAGGCATCAAGGCATATTGCACAAAGCAATTGACAAAAACTCAGTGCTAAGCATATTGGCATAATAGTCTTGTTTTCCGAAGATACTAAGGAGGCTATAGATTCAAAGCAGAAGAAATAAGGATATGAGATAACAATGCGAACTTTTGACATGATTCTTCCTTATCTAAAGAAGAGTTACAAACACATAGTCGGTGGCATCATCATGTTGATCCTGGTGGATATAGTGCAATTGATCACACCCAAGGTGATGGAATATGCCATAGATAGCATACAGACCCGCAGCATAGATCAACGTGGCTTGCTCTGGATAGCCCTTTTCATCGTGGTTTTGGCCTTGTTGGTGATGGTGCTGAGGTATTTTTGGCGGATGCTGATCATCGGAAACTCCCGGCGGATTGAACAGAGTCTGCGACAGGATTTTTACAACCATTTGCTCAAGCTTTCGCAAAACTTCTTTAACAAGAGCAAGACGGGTGATCTGATGGCTTATGCCACCAATGACCTGAATGCAGTGCGCATGCTTTTGGGTATGGGCTTGATCGCCACCATGGATATAGTGCTGATGACTATCGCCAGCTTTTCATTTATGGTATCCATCGATTTCAGGCTCACACTTCTGGCGATCATACCGATGCCGTTTTTATCTCTTACTATAGGCTATTTTGGTAAACGGATGCACAAGCGTTTTGCTTTGGTGCAGGCCAGCTTTGCAGCGATGAGTGGTAAGATTCAGGAGACCATCTCCGGCATCCGCATCGTGAAAGCCTTTGGTCAGGAAAAGAGTGAACTGGCCCGTGTGGATGAAGTATCTCAAGTATATGTAGATCAAAACATTTCGATGGCCAGGATCGCCGGCTTTTTCCATCCCTTCCAGGGCTTTGTGATCGCCTGTTCGATGATTATCACCCTGTATTTTGGTGGTCGGGCTGCGATCCGGGGAGATATCACCATCGGTGGATTTATCGCCTTTTTCCAATATCTGGGTATGTTAGTCTGGCCGATGATAGCCATAGGCTGGATCGTGGATATGTATCAGCGGGGAACCGCTTCATTGAAGAGACTGAACGAGATTTTTGCAGTAGATCCTGAGATCAATGACGATGAAGCCGATATGAGCATAGAGAAGATCACCGGCAAGATCGAGATCAAAAATCTTAGCTTCCGCTATGGAGAAACTCTGCCCCTGATCTTCAAAGACATCTCCGCCAGCATTGATGCGGGTAAGACCCTGGCAATAGTAGGCCCTACCGGCTGCGGGAAGACCTCCCTGATAGAGCTTTTGGTGCGCATTTACAATCCTCCCAAAAACACCGTTTTCATCGATGACAGGGATGTATATCGCATTCCGCTGCAAGTCTTAAGACGGGATATGGTGCTGGTGCCGCAGGATATCTTCCTGTTTTCGGATACTATCGCCAACAACATCCGGCTGGGCAATCCCGAAGCCAGTGATGAAGCGGTATTTGAAGCCGCACGCATTGCAAATATATATCAAGAGATCAATGAATTTGACCATAAATTTGATACCGTG
>JALNWR010000101.1 GCA_023230795.1 Candidatus Cloacimonadota bacterium | reverse complement strand
ATCATGCTTGCTGATGGCAGATCCTACTCGAGATCCCTGGCTGGTTTCTCTTGATAACGAGTTTCTTGACAGTGAGATGACATTTGCTCCAATAGCCGCATGGGAATCTGCTGGATCAAATGCCATTATCGATTCTGTGTTTTTCATAGATGTATCTGATATACCGGACGATGTAACTTATGAATTCGAAGGGGTCGACACCCCAATCCCTGAAGCACAATCTGGTGAAGGATTCGATAATTCGTTAACCTTCAATGAGTTAATTAAGTGGATCAATTCTAACGTTGATTCAGTACTTGTCCACACTCAGATTATCATTCCACCCGGGATTTATAACTTCAGCGATCAGATTATCATGCACACCAATATCAGTCTTAAGGGAGCTGGGTCTGATTTAACGGAATTGAGATTCTTGATCCAATCAGATCCAACGAGCGGGACAATGACTCAAGATGATTGCCGAAAAGATGCAATTCGAATAAATGGAAGTGATGATGCACCACTTTCCAATGTCGGTATCGAAGACTTAAAGATAGTCAGAATCAGGGAGTTTCTTTCGGAAGGCGAGATATGGAGTTACGTTAAGGTTAGAGTTGGTGATCCAAAAGAATATGCGGGTAACAATATAGCTATCCGATTTGCAAACAACTGCTGGGTGAAGGGAGTCGCCAGCGAAAAACCCTTCCGCAATCATGTTACAATGCAATCAGCACATCATGTGACAGTTTCCGGAGTGTATTTTCATTTAGCAAATCACTACCGCGGAGGTGGATTTGGGTATGGAGTAGGCCTGTGGGATAGTAGCAATAATTTAATTAGCAACTCAATATTCGATCACCTAAGGCACGGTGTAACTGTTGTGGATGGTAGCAAGTACAATGTGATATCGTACAATTATTTCCTAAATCAATATTCCTCAGAGTTTAATGAAGACTTTCCTGGGTGGACTCAATGGGCACTCCCAACAGATGTAAATACCACTCCGCGAGGCGATATTGCAATTCACGGAGAGGCTGAAAATCATTGGTTCCACGAAAATCCTGACACTCTTTATACAGATGATCCCAGCAAAAGACCGATGAATAACCTGATTGAGGGAAATTGCCTAAGAAATTTGGAGGTTGATGGAACTCATGAATACAATGGGTCGCACAACACATTTTTAAGGAATCGTGTGAAAGGACAAATTCATGTTCACGGGAGAGATGGATATACCGATAGTTTCTTAACTTGGGCTCAAGCATGGTTTGTTGGTTGGTCTCTATGGGATTTCCCATATGTACTAAGCCTATTCCCTGTTCATTATCTTGTCAGTAAAACATGTGTTGATTGTACTGCACTTAAATTCGATAAGGGCGATTACTTTAAAAACCAACCCCGCCAGCTTTTCGTTAACAATTATGCCAGAGAGCGCCATTGGTGGAGAAGCCAGATCCAGGACTATCCTGTGAGATTGCACAGCCAAACATCACAGTTTCAAGCAAATACTCTCAAGGATTATGCCACTTGGTGGGGTGGTGTTAAGAAAGTGACAACAGATAGGGACTCTGATTTTGATGGTGCCACATCTTTTTATAATTTTGATTCAGGCACGCAAGCAAAACCATATTTCTGGCCCGATATGATAACATGGCCGTACAATTACAAAAGAGATGAGAATCCAGCTCAACAGAGGTTTCATTTTGGTGATAAGTATACAGTGGGCTCCGATGATAATACAAGTTTCGTTTCAATACATCACATAACAGCCGATACTCTGCTAGTGGAAGACCTGGTAATCAATCCAGGACGTTTGATGCTTGTTGAGCCGGGCGTTACAATATCGATTAGTAACGGAAAACGGATAAAGATTCATGGATCTCTAATTGCCAACGGAACGGAGGCAGAACCCATAACCTTTACCAGTTCTGATTCACTTAGTACTTGGCGAGGAATTGAGGTAACACAGAAAGACAATAAACCACTACCCAGTATATCACTGAACAACTGCAATATCAGTAGGACAAACAAGAGAGCACTCTTCCTGGAAAGCTACTCTGAGGCACATATTGATTCTTGCCGGTTTGTTAACAATCAGGATCATGGGGCCATAAGTTCACGAGATGGAAGCTTATATCTCTCCAATAGCCTGTTTTCAGGCAACAGTATTTACTCAAATTCACAAAAGAACGGAGCTGCATTGTTTCTCGAAAACACTGATGCTCATGTTTCCAACACAATATTCGCTGGCAATGTGAGTAAAAGTAGCATTACAGGAACAGTCCATGTTAAGCGCATGGTTGGGGACGAGAACAGGAAAATCGAGTTCTTCAACTGCTACTTTAGCAGCAACACATTTGACACAAATACATCAAATGAGAATATAGGTTTAGCAATCTACTCTCAGGACTATGAAGGGGCATTAGACATATGCAACTGCTCTTTCATAAACCAGCCACAAGAAATATTCAGCACGTTAAACAACGATGTATTTATCACGAATGGCTTATTTTGGAACAGTAGCAGCGCTCCTCATTTCATCAAATCTAATCAGACGAATCCACTCTTTTCATTTATGGTAAGCAAGAGCTTCATCCCCGATTACACGCAAAGCCCGAATATAAATAACTATACTGTCCTTGATACGGTTTATACTGGCAATGCAATGTTGCATCTTGATACAGAGAGTAACCTATACTCACCCCAAGAATTGTCTTTTTTGGTAAATGCAGGAAACAATGGTGTTCAGGGTCTGGAATCATACATAGCTACGGATCTGTTAGGAAATCCCAGGTATTGCGGATCTGGCATTGATATCGGAGCGATCGAAGTGATGAAACCGGAGGTCAGCATAGCTGATTCATTGGTAGATTTTGGTGACGTTCCAGTGTTCGAAGAACAGGTTTTGGTATATCGCGTAGAAAACATCGGCACAGAAGATCTGATTTTAGATAACCCAAACTTCCCAGAGGGCTACTCCACTGATATCAGCTTCCCTTACATAATTCGAACTGCATACATCGGTTCAACAGATCTGATCGAAATTGATGAGGATGATGACGAAGAAGAGCCCGATACTAATCCGTTTGTGGATATTCCCATCAAGTTCAGCCCCTTATATCACGCATTTGATTATGAGACCAAATTGGTTACTCTGGCTACAAATGACAGCCTATGCAGTCTGATTCAGATCAACGTAACCGGAATAGGTACTGCAGCAGAATTGAGCATATCAGCGGATTCTTTACATATGATTGATTTCCCTGCAAACAACACTCCTTCATTTGGAAGAGAATTCCTGATTTTGAAAAATACTGGCAATATTGGATTAGTGGTAGATTCACTTAACGTGTCCCACTCTGAGAACGGGTTTGCTTCATTCCAGTACGCGACTGCGACGGATACTCTGGAGAATAAGCAGAACTCTATGGGTTTGAGACAATCTAAAGAAACTCCCATAAGAGCAAAATCCAGTGTTAGAAGCCAATCCGATCAGACTCATAGCAGAAGCAGTCTCCAACAGCAGAGAAGCAAGATTCCCAAACGAGATAGTATTGAGATGCCAAAAGTTTTTACATGGCATGGTGCGGGGTATAATCACCAGATCCAGTTGGCTCCGGGTGATTCTATTTTTGTTTATGCAAGGTACAAGCCTTTTTTGATCGGTGCGGATTCTACCCACATCAGTATTAGATGCAACGATGCCTACAATCCGGAAAGGGCAATTTCGTTATTTGGACAAGGTATTCCCCTAGTTGTTACGGATACTCCAACGGAAACCCAAGTCTCAAATATTGTTCTGGCAGATACACTATGGAGTTGCCCGCAAATTGAAGTTAAATCCAGCGTTCAGGTAAGTCCCCAAGCAAGACTTACGATTCGTCCCTATAAGGACGCAGTATCAGTGCAATCTGATTCAACCTGTGGCTTTAATGTGTCTGGTGAATTGCATGCAAGACGATCGCTTAACCAATTGTATGGCGTGTCTTTTGCGGGAGTTGATTCTCTGGCAAGTTGGAAAGGATTCGTTTTCGAGAGTAATCTAACCGGTGAGTCAAGGCTGGATAGTCTGACCATCATCAATACAAATGATTATTCAAGGTTTGAAGAGGGTGGAGGGGCAATTCACTCCAATGACTACCATAGTATACTGCTAAACAATGTAGATATTGAAAGCAGTCATTCGCAGCACAAGGGGGGGGCAATATATCTCAACAATGGAATGGTTCAATTATCTGAGTGTAGTATTACTAATGGTACTGCCCTCAAGGGTGGAGCAATATCAGCTATTGGAAGTGGATCAAATCTATCCATAAATGGCTCTACCTTTAGCAGCAACCAGGCTCAACAATCTGGAGGATTTTTGTTTGCTGAAGATGCCAATATCTCAGTTTATGCAACTCAGATAGCAGAAAACTCAGCAGCAGAAGGTGGTGCTATTTCGGTTATTGGCAGCGAAGCAGAATTATCGATGTATGAGACTACGTTCAGCAGCAATGCTGCCCAAGAAATTGGGGGAGCCGTATATCTCGATAGTGCCAATGCAAGCTTAATGGAATCGACCTTTATTGGCAACGAATCCATATATGGCGGAGCAATAGCCATTGTTGGAGATCAGAGCAATGTAGCTATTTCTCAAGGTGTGTTCAATGATAATGGCGACTCACCTGAAACTGCTAATTATAGCTGCAATGGTGGTTCTATCTATCATGCTGGTGGTCAATTAACTATTCATGATGGAACAAGTTTCAACTTGAATAGAGGATTATCCGGAGGTGCCATTGCTTTGGCTGGTGCAACTGCTTCATTATCTGTTGAGAATGTTTCTTTCAATCAAAACACGGCTTCAAGTAAGGGAGGTGCCATTTCCTCTGCAGCAGGCTCGGTTGTGGTTCAAAACTCGACCTTTGAAAACTGCTCAGCGAGTGAGTTTGGCGGTGCCATTGCCATGTTTGACTCCGATTACATATTGTCCCGTAACCAATTTGTAGATTGTCGTGCGGATTCGCTTTCAGGTAAGGGAGGCTCTATCTACATTCAGAGCGATTCTGCGAAATCCGGTAAAGGCCAAGCAAAGCAACCTGTCACAGTGAAGGTTCTGAATGCAAATGAAATCAAATTGTCCAGAGCTCATGCTGGTGGGGCAGTCTATCAACAAGGGGAAGGCGATATCACAAGCAATGCTATCCTTAAGAATACGGCCTCACTTGGTGCAGGTATGTATCTGAAGAGTATTGTTGGCAGATTCGAAAACAATACCATTGCAGATAATATTGCTACAGATATAGGTTGGGCATTGGTTTGCGATTCCTTAGCCGTGACCATAGTGAACACGATTATCTATAGTGATTCACTTACACTGGGAAGTCCAATTCATTGCATCAATGCTCAGAGCATTGACTTGGTTAATTGTGCCATTGAGGATACCCTAAATGTCGTCAGTGGAACTTTTGCGAGCGTATCAACAATAAACTGTATCACAGAAGACCCCAGCTTTGACACAGCAGGCCCTGTACCCTATCAATTGAGTAAAACATCCTTATGCGTAAATACGGGTACCAGGGATTCAGCACTGGAGGGGGTCGATGTTATTGGAAATCCAAGAATCAATGTTAACAACGGAACCCCCATAATAGATATCGGAGCTTATGAATACATGGGACCTTATTGGGAGTTCACAAGGGACATCATCCCTGACTATGTGGAGATTACGTATTCTCCTACCCACTTCATCAATGATCTTGAGGTTACGAGCACAGGGACATTGCATATTGATCCTAGTGTATCGTTTCTTGCCTCGAACAACTCCATGATCAAGGTATTGGGCTCAATTGATGCTCAAGGGACAGATACCTCAAGGATAACCTTTAGTACAGCTCCGGGAAACAATTCTTGGTATGGGTTCAGCTTTGAGGGTGGTCTTTCAGCTGGAAGTTCGAGATTCCTGCACTGTTCCTTTTCAAACGGTAAAGCATATTCTGATCTTACTCCCATAGATCATGATGCGGTTAATGGTGGGGTGATGTACATCAATGGCTATCTCGCGTTACAGATCGACTATTGCTCATTCAGTGGCAATCAGGCATCTGATAGTGGAGGCGCCATTTATGTCACTAATTTTTCCCCACACGACACTCTATTTGTAGCAAACTCCAGTTTTACAGGGAATAAAGTAAGAGAAGGCACTGGTGGAGCGATCTGTGCCATGGATACTAATCTACATTTGCAAGATAACCATTTTAGTCTGAATACGGCAGGTTATCCTCTGGATGCAAGTGTGTCCTCGGGGATGCATGGCTTTTCTGGGGGAGCGTTGTCATTGATAAAATCCGGTACATACGATACTGAACACACTGTTGTTGATAACCAGTTTCTCGCTAACCTTGCAGCAGGGACAGGAGGTAGCATCTATGCAAGTGCCGGGATGCATCGCATTTTCGGGAATCAATTCATTGATAGCATAGCCCTTGGAGCCGATAAATCGGGCATCATCGCTGTAGCTCATGGTGGCGGAGCGATTGGTATAGTTGACAGAGCCGAGGCTGAAATCAACCAGAACATGTTTGATTCAAACTATGCTTATGCCGGAGGCGCAATACTTAACAACGAATCAATGAGCAACATAGCTGACAATACCTTTACAGGCAATAAAGCCAAGTATGGTGGAGCTATCCAACTTATAAACTTGGCGACAGAGAGCAATCTCTTGAGAAATGTGTTCACAGCAAATGGAACCGCAGATTCAACAAATTGTGAGGTTGGTGGTGCCATCCGAATGCATAACTGCGCAGCAAATACTAATATCAGTCTCTCTAAATTTACCGATAACTCAAGCACCTCGAAGGGAGGGGCAGTAGCCATCCAAAACTCTGGTAGGCAAATCGTGGTAAATAATCAGATCAGCAACAATTTTGCTGCTCATGGAGGTGGTGTATACCTTGAAGATGCTGAAGTCGAACTCAGCAACAACACAATAGCACACAATGAAGGTATAGACTCAGGTGGAGGAGTTTTCCTCGATCATTCCAGGCTGGAATCAACTAACAACTTGCAGTGGTCAAACTCCTCACCAAACGGTTTTGAAGTTTACATGATAAATGGGGCATCTATGCCAGTGCTCACCAGCTTCATTTCCCAAACGCCAAATGCATTAGTGTGCCTTACTGGTTCATCAGCAAGCTTCGATGACTGTTATGGAGACGCAGGCGAATCTCCCCTAATGATCAATGACATGCATAACTATAATCTAAAGCCAGACAGTCCCTGCGTAAATAGTGGTTATGATAATGTGTACCATACTAGTACGGATTTGAATAATCGTAGCAGAATAATTGGCGGCAGGATTGATATCGGTGCCTATGAATATAGCGGCACCACCATAAGCATCGACCCGGTTGATTCACTAACGATATGGGATGATGCCTGTATAACCGTTTCATCTCCAATCACTTTATCCAACGGCAAAGTACTGATTATTGAGGATAACGTTTCGGTTTTCTTTGAACCAAACGGCTCTTTATATGTAGAGAATAGTACTCTGGAAACTCGAAACAATATCTCTTTCGTTTCTGAAAACAGCGGGGCAGCATACCATGTAAAATTAAAGGATGCCTCCTCACTGTCGTTCCATGACTCCAGTGCTCTAGGAGTAAAGCTGCAAACGGAAGGAACCTATCTCAGTATCGAGAATAGCATGTTTGTTAACAGCCTTCTTGCCCACAAAAATCAGAGTCTTGATGTCATGAATACCGAGTTCTCCGCTTCCACCCTGGACGCAGTGAATACAGTTGTTGGTAACGATGATATGATGGTGTCCATCGTTGATTCGTATTTCCACGACCAACCTGACTCTACAGCAATAAGAATCTATTCATTCCCAAATTTCAAAATCACAGACAATTTGATATCCAACTACTATACTGGATTATCTTTGTTTGAGTCTGGACATGGAAAGTTCTTCTCACTACAGGGGAACATAATCGAAGGTAACCAATATGGTTATGGAATCCAAGTCTATCACTCGAACGTCGAAATGGATTCACACGGTTCTGTTAGAAACAATTACATCGGCCTGGGAGGGTTGAGAAATTCGAGTATATACCTGGCTGGAAACAAAGAACCAACATACCAATCGTTTAGTAACAACTACTTTGATGAAATGGCTTTCACACATGATAGCTTCCCTAAGGATATCAGGTTCAATTTGATCTATGATAGCCTGCGACCTACCGATGTTTTACTCCGCTGCACCGGCTGCAGCGAATCAGCTACTCACGATGTCTCATTCAATTATTGGAACATGGTGGATCCTCATAACTTGTTAGTGCCGTCCAGTCTGTTTTCTTATGAACCGGTATGGGAAATGGAAGCTGGCATGATCCCAGAGGTTTCTGCTGATCAAGACCTCTTTGAACTGGCGAGATACAACCTCAGAATTGGTCATAATGACCTGGCCGTGATTCATTTCAAGGATTTGATTGAGAACTATCCAGATACCAAGTATAAGGAGGAAGCTGCAAAATTGCTAATGGCTGCTGGTAGCTCCAGTAGTGCGGCGATATACGATCTTCAGCGCTTCTATGCAACCGAACCGAATCTTCATAACGATATAGGAAGCGCTAAATTGGCAGACTACTTGGTCAATTACTGCAACCTCAAACTTGAAGATTATCAGTCGGTAATAGAATGGTATGAGGATATAATTAGTAATCCACCTTCAGTGGCTGATTCGATTTATGCTGTAATCGATCTGGCATATACTCACCTTCTTATGAGTGAGGCCAATACTCGTAATCAGTACGTTGGGAAGTACTCACAATATATACCTGAGTCCATGCAGACATTCAGAAGAGATCTTGATGGCTACATCAACCTACTACTGCAGCCAACTCCCACGGAGTTTAGTACACCTCCAGTCCCAAAATCCTTCGTGTTGCGCCAGAACTATCCTAATCCATTCAATCCAACAACAACGATTGCTTTTGAGATTCCGGAAGATGCTCCAGCACAATTAGCTATATATAACATTCGCGGGCAGTTAGTTAAGCACATGCGATATGAGTTGCTCCCCCAAGGATACCATAGAATGGTGTGGGATGGTAGAGACACAAACGGCAGATCGGTAGGATCAGGAATATATTTCTATCGGATGACCTACAAAGGAAAGTCACTAACCAAGAAAATGTGTATCGTGAAATAGCATTAAATGAGTAACGGGCGGAGATCTGAAGTATTTAAGATCTCCGCTCTATCTTGATGTGTCCTACAAAATGTTCTTGACATGTCAGGTGCTTTGTAAATTACTGATAAAGAGTGGAAGGTATGTGATAGCCTCCCCT
>JALNWR010000100.1 GCA_023230795.1 Candidatus Cloacimonadota bacterium | reverse complement strand
TTCAGAAAGCCAAAAAAGAGCCTCCCGGTTGGGAGGCTCTTTTATGTATTTAATGATCAGCCGAAAGGCTTATTTCATCATGATCATTTTTCTGGTGGCGCTGTATTTACCGGCGTTCATCTTGTAGAAGTACACTCCGGTGGATACTTGGCGGCCACTGTCGTCTGTGCCGTTCCATACGGCCGTGTGTTCGCCGGCGGTTTTAGATTCGCTAACGAGGGTTTTGACTTTCTGTCCCTTGAGGTTATAGATCTCGATCGCAACCGGAGCATCATCCTTCACGCTGTAGCGGATGGTGGTGGTCGGGTTGAACGGATTCGGATAGTTTGCCTGCAGGGCTGTAGTGAAGGCAGGAGCGATCTCATCTTCGTTATCGACAAAGCCGCCGTCGGAATGGACGGAGAAATTATCGACGTAGAAGACGAAAGCATCGTTGGATACACAGCGAATGGCTATATAAACTTCCTGACCGTCGTATGCAGAGAGGTCATAGCTGAATTCGGTCCACTGGGCGGGAGCCTCTACATAGTCTGTACCGCTTAGGTATTGGAATCCCTGAACTATGATCATGGGCATGGTGGATACACCTACCCGGAAGCGTTCCAGGCCGTAATTTGCAGTGTGACTCTTGGCCATGAATTTCAGAGAGCTGTTTGTGCCCAGGGTGATTTGCGGTGTGACCATCCAATCGTTATTGGGAGGCGTCACAGCGGCAAAGCTGGCAGCCATCTTATCACCTTCGAAGGCGTCCATACCAGTGATGGGAGGGACGGTGGAGGCAGGGTTGAAGGCGATGTAGGCCATCGGACTTTCACTGCCCGGGAAGCTGATATCGGTAAAGCCATAAGTATTTGAGCCATCCTGGTCTAACAAGGTCCAGGGAGCCAGATCAGTGGCAAAATCAGCATATTCTTCGAAGCTATCAAAGAGAATCTCTTCGCCCAGCTCCAGATTCACGTTTACATCTATAGTAGCGGGTAGAGATTCACCGGTGTTATAGACAGCGCTCACGCCATAGACGTAGTCGCCATTGGGAAGGTCCATATCGGTGTAAGTAGTGGTTTCAGGATCACCGACTGCGCTGATGAAGCTGCCATCACGATAGACTCTGTAACCCATCAGGACTGCGCGGTCAATATTTCTGGCAGGCATGATAAGCTTATTTGTAAGCTCACCGGAAGGCTTTTGCAGAGGCTGTTCGGCGATAGCGGGCATAGCGACGTTTTTGAGTCTGGCGCCGTCTGCCATGAAGCTCTGAATCAGCCAGTTATAGGTGAGAGTGGGAGACACTTGACTGAGGGTGGTCCAGCCACCGAAGTTCATCATGTTTCCTTTACCTTCGAATTGAGGACCGTTATCGCAACCGGCCGGGAAACCGCCTTGGGTATTGACGTTGTAGCCAACCCAGAGCTGCATTCCGGAGGTGATCGGGACAGGGTTTGTCAGGATCACGGTAGTCCAGTTTTCGATGATATGGTTTGCGACCTGGCTGTGCACCAGAGTTCCAGGAGCGGTAGCAGAGCCGCCGGTCCAGATTTTTACGGTGTAAACAGCGTTTTGATACATGGGCACAAACTTCATCTGAGTGAGAGTATTGCCCACGTGGGCTGCCAGATCGGTGGCGTCAAAACGATGAGCCACGTCAAAGTTTGCCGCACCGTCTGTACCGATGCTGTTGCCGATAGCGGAGTTATCACTCCAGGACACCCATTCACCGGTTTGTGGTCCTTGCGGACTGGTCCAATCCAGAGTTACGTCATTGCCTACTACGGTAGCAGCAAGATCGGTGGGGGCATCGAGTTCTTCGATAGCCACTTCCACAGCATCTGTAGCTTCGGATTCACCAGCGTCATAAACGGCGGTAACGGTGTAGCTATAGCTGCCCATATTCAGGTTTTCATCGGTGTAAATCAGGATGGCAGGATCATTCACAGTGCCGGCGAGAGTGCCGTCACGATAGATATTGTATCCTGTCAATACGCTGTTTCTGCTCAGGTTTCCGGCAGCGCGGGCGGTGGGGTTGTGCATCATGCTGAGCACGCCGGTTTGCGGGGCTCTGGGAGCTTCCACTATGCCTTCTGGCATGCTGACAAGCGCGCGGGCCTGATGATCCACATAGCCCTGGATAGACCAATTGTAGGTAAGGCTGGGGGCCACTGCTGTAAGGGAAGACCAGCCACCCATATTGATCATATTACCCTTGCCTTCTACCTGCGGACCGGCGTCGCAGCCTGCAGGGAATCCGGCCTGGGTATTGGATTCGTAGCCGATCCAGAATTCGCCGGTGACGGGAATCGGAATCGGAGTATTCAGCAACACTTCATTCCATTGACCGATCACGGGAGAAGCTACAGCCTGAGAGTGCACCAGGGTGCTGGGCTGAGTAGCGGCTGTTCCGGTCCAGATTTTCACTGTATATACACAGTTTACTTCGTTTGGCACAAACTGTACATGAGTGAGAGCGGAGCCATGGAAGCCTGTCAGATCAGCAGCGGCAAAGCGATGTGCCACGTCAAAGGTTGCAGCACCATCGGTTCCGACTGCATTGCCCAAAGCGGCGGGATTGCACCAGGTGATCCATTCGCCGGTGGGCGGAGGAACAGGAGCTTCCCAACCCAGGTGAACATCGTTTCCTACTACGCTGGCATGCAGGTTTGAAGGAGGATATAGATCATCGACCGGCTCCATTTCGGTAACGCTAAAGCTATCTACATAGATATAGAAGCGGTTTGCAGGGCTATAGCCGTGGAAGCCAAGGTAGTAGGTGCCGCCGGTATTTGCCGGGATATTCACCTCAGCCAATTGATAATTCACATTTGTGATATTCTCATTTGACCAGAGCTCTGTAGTCATGGCAGCAGCTGTGGGGGAAGTGCCCATGTAAAGGGCAAGTTTTTCGGCCTGAGTGGCTACATGAGCACGGTAGTGGAATTTTATGCGATAAGCAAATTCAGCATCAAGTATTAGGGGTACAGAGACCAGCCAGTCATTCATAGCCATTGTATCGTTATAGCGAATGCGCATAGCATTTGGAGCGGTCTGGGCAGAAGAGTCGTTGTAACTTGCCCAGCTATAGTCATCGTTATTTTGGTTTAAAGCAAGCCATCCCAAAGGCAGAGCCGGCGGGGTCACATTATCAAAGTTTTCCACATAAGGATAAGTGCTTATGGTGGGGTCTGCCAGGGTGGTGAAGCTCCAGACGGGGCAATCTACTGCATCACCATCTGCATTGAAGGGCACGATCTGCCAGTAATACTGAGTGTTGTAATTCAGGGCAGTAGTGATCTGATAGATAGTATTGGTCTGAGTAGTGCCATTTACTATGTTACTGGGAGGTGTGTTTGTGCCCAGATAGACTTTGTATCCATCTACCAATCCACCGCCAGCCTGCCAGGAAAGAGCGGTCAGGGTGCTTATATTGGTGGCCATATGAGCCGGGCTTGGCGTTTGTGCCGGCATAGGAGGATTACCCTGTTGGGCGGGACTGAAGCTAAAGGTCAATCCATTGGGAGGGAAGACCTCAGCGCTCAAACGGCAGTTGTTGCTATTTGAGGTTCCGGCTTCTGTGGCAGTCCAGTCTGTGGAGGTGGTGCGGTTGTTGTAATCATCGTTACTGGCACCACGCAGGCCTACTTGCACTGTGGCTGCGGTATTTACAGTCATAGCTGTAGTAGCGCCATAAGCGAATATTATCTCATTGGCATCTTCATGAAGCTGAATTTGGAAATTCAGGATATCATTAGTCGCTAAAGAGGTATCCCTGCGGAAATTTTTCCACTGCACGGTAAAAGTACGATTTGGGGCAGTGCCGGACAGCAGATACATGATCTCACCATCTGCACGGGGGATGAGATTGCGGTTCAAGGCAACTACAGCATTATTGGTGCCACTGCTGCTGCTAATGGCCAGATTGCTGGTGGACACTTCATCGCCCATGGCCAGAAAGCCATTTTCGGCAATGCTGACTGTGGTGTAATCATTACCGTCAAATTCAAAAGTAAATCCCAGCGGGATTGCATTAAAACTGGGGTTGCTCTGAGCCGGCACACCGGTGAGCAAGACAGTTCCTCCGCTGATTTCAGTATAAGTACCTGTAGAGCTGGTAAAGGTATAATCGCTTACTACAGCCCACGATCCGATAACAAATGCTGAGAAGATCAGCATAAGTATCATTTTACTTAGTTTTGTTCTCATGTTTTCTCCTTAATCTCTTGTCTAAAATATTTTGTTGGCCTGATCTTGCGATGCAGACTCAGTTTTTTTCAAGTTAAGCTTTTGGTTCAGAACTTTGTGTCAAGAAAAAAATTAATTTTCCAGACTGCTATTGATGAACTCATTGATATTTATCTCGGTTTCATCGGTTGCTAAATATTCAATGCTGACCAGGTCGTTTTCTGTGGTCAGGGGCAAATAGCTACTGAGATTGCTGGTAGCTACAAAGATGAGGCCCGGCTTTTCCTTTAGCGAGAAATAATAGAAGCTGCGTCCGTCTTTGACATCGGTGGCGATCCTGCTGACGTGGCCGATGAATGTATCTCGCCCGGTTAATTCGCCGTAGATGGAGCCGATCTGTGAGGAGGCCAGGGTCATCAGATAATCCTCACGTGCACTTTTTACGGTTTCTCCCACTCCTACCAGAGAAAAATCCCGGACCGAGACAAAACAGTACATCTTGACCAATCCGGCAGCATCCTTCAGGGTCATAAAATAGGTAGGTATGCCATTTAGATTTACCAAAATCGGGAAAGTGGCATAATACTTAAATTGCTGCACCTTACCCTGTGCTGATCTCATTGCAGCATATTCGGTGGCCCCGGAAATCAGATACAAAGACGTTTTTTTGTTGCGGGTATTGCAGAGCACAAAACCCACGGTTCCTTCATCTGCACCTATAGAAGACATGCCGGTATAAAAATAGCTCTGCCCGTCATTGCCATAAATCACATTGTAGCCCTGGGTGGTGGAAAGGATATCACGTTTACCAAAAACCGTATTCCAGAAGCCGTTTACGTATTTGCCCCACCAATCCAGCTGCGGGATCACAAAATATGAGGGCTGCACTCTATCCACCCAAGCGGGAATATTCTGATCGCTAAAAGAGCCATCTTCCTGCTTGATCAAAGGATAGTAACTGATCTTACCGGTGCAGGCATGAACTGTGGCCAGGCCCAGGGATTCCGGAGCCCGTACTCCGATGGTGTGATCGTAAACCGTAATCGTCCAATAAGGCTCGCCATCATCGTCTAATTCAAAGGTATCTCCCGCCATGGCTATTCCGGTAAAGCCGTTCAGATACAGGTGCCTTTTTAAGTTTTTATTAAAAAAGGAATTGCGCTGATAGCGGATATTCAGGGGCTCCCCGTTTACTTCCCGGATAAAGGCGATATCCTGAGAATTGGTAGCGGAAACCATGATGTAGCCCGGAGTGCCAGCATCACGATTTGCCAGCCATTTAAAAAAGCCCGAGTGCAGAAGCGGTACTACCCAAAACAACTTGCCCTTCACCATCTGAATGGTGGGGTTCCCCAGATGCACCCGGCTGCCCAGGGCAAAATCCTCTCCCAGCTTCTTTTCGGCCAGAGAGCGGGCAAAGGCTTCATCGATGATAGGCACTTGAGCCATATCTATGGGGGATACCAAATCCGAAAACTCGGAGCTTTGAATATCTCCGATCAGTTTTCTGTAGCTTTTGGCTCGAAACAGTCCGCTGGAAAAGAAAGGTGCCAAAATCAGGATCAAAAGAAAGACTATATAGATGTATCTTAGGGTCTTTCGGGCTTTTAATATGCCCCAAAATGGCAAAAGCACAAAGGCTAGAGCCGGAACCCAGCTCAAAAACCGCAGATTGAGGACAGGAAGCTGAAAATACAATAAATAAGCCAGTAAAATAAAGCTGAGCAGGATAGCCCATACTGTTTTTAACCGGAACTTGCTGAGATTAACCGCGATAGGCGGGTTTTTCGTATATGTTTCCTTATTCATAAAAACTCCTTTAAAGCATTTATGCCATACTATATTAGCAGTCTTTATCTGTCAATGATTTTCTTGCCTGGCATTCCTTTACTTGACAAATCATCCCTTATCTCAGAATTGTCAATTGATCTGAATTCTATTTGAGACAAGAGCTTAAAAATTAAAGGACATAGCATGAAGCAAACATACATTCGAAATTTCTGCATAATTGCCCATATCGATCATGGCAAATCCACATTGGCAGACCGCTTTTTGGAAGCTACGAACGTTATCGGTAAAGGCACGCAAGTAGCCCAGCTGCTGGACAGCATGGACCTGGAGCGCGAAAAGGGGATCACTATCAAATCCCACGCTATCCGCATGATACACAAGTATCAGGGGCAGGACTATATCCTGAATCTGATCGATACCCCCGGTCATGTGGATTTTTCTTATGAAGTATCCCGGGCGTTGGCTTCCTGTGAAGGCGCCATCTTGCTGGTAGATAGCTCTCAGGGCATAGAAGCCCAGACCATGAGCAATCTCTATCTGGCCATGGAAAACGATCTGGATATCCTGCCGGCTTTGAACAAGATAGACTTACCCAAAGCGGATGTGGAAGGCACAACGCAGGATTTGATCGAGATTTTGGGATGCCAAAAAGAGCAAATCAAGCACGTGAGTGCCAAGACGGGGCTGGGAGTGGAAGAGCTCCTGGATGCAGTAATCGAGCAACTTCCCCCGCCAGAGGGTCAGGTAAATGGCCCGCCTCAGGCTTTGATCTTTGATTCCTATTTTGATATGTATCGGGGTGTGGTGGTTTTGGTGCGCCTCTTTCATGGGAGCCTGAAAAAAGGCGATAAAATCAAGCTGTTCAGCACCAATAATGAGTATGAGATAGAAGAAATCGGCTATCTGGGCTTGAAATTTGAAGCCCAGAGCAAGCTTCTGACCGGAGAAGCCGGATACATCATCGCCGGCATCAAAGAAGTGGCCGATGCCCGGGTGGGCGATACTATCACCACTGCAAAATATGGATGCCCCGCTCCACTGCCGGGATTTTTGGAACCCAAACCCATGGTATATAGCGGAATCTTCCCTATCAATGGCGAGGACTATGGCAACCTCGTGGAGGCCATCGCCAAGCTCAAGCTCAACGACGCCTCCCTGATCTATGAAAAAGAAAGCTCAGCAGCTTTGGGATATGGCTACCGCTGTGGATTTTTGGGTATGCTGCATCTGGAGATAGTCAAGGAACGGATGCTGCGCGAATACAATATCCCCATCATCGCCACTACCCCCAGCGTGGGCTTCAAGATCGGGCTGAAAAACAATAAAGAAATCGAAGTGCACAATCCCATGGACTTTCCTGACCCCTCCAATATCGAATACATCCTGGAACCTTTTATGGATACGGAGATCATCGTTCCTTCGGATTATATCGGCAATATCATGAAACTGGCTCAGGACAGGCGCGGAATCCAAAAAAACATGCAGTATATCGATGAAAAGCGGGTGTCCTTGCACTATGAAATGCCTTTGATCGAAATTATCTTTGATTTTTATGATAAGCTCAAGACCGTGAGCCGTGGATACGCCTCTATGGATTATGTTTTCAAAGAATACCGACCCTCTAATGTAGTAAAAGTGGATATCCTGATCAACGGTGAAAAGGTGGATGCCATGAGCTTTATCTGCCATGAGGACAAAGCACACACTTGGGGTAAAAGCATCACCAGCACCTTGTCTGAAGTGATTCCCCGGCATATGTTTAAGATCGCCCTGCAGGCCTCTATAGGAGCCAAAATCATTGCCCGCAGCACGATCAACGCCATGCGCAAAGACGTTCTGGCAAAATGCTATGGCGGAGATGTCAGCCGTAAACGCAAGCTTCTGGAAAAGCAGAAGGAAGGCAAAAAGAAGATGAAGGAAATCGGTAATGTGCACGTGCCTCAGGAAGCCTTCCTCGCCGTCCTGAAAGCAGATCGGGATTAGTTAAGATGAAAATCCGGGCTCTACTGCTGATCTTGAATCTGATGAGCCTGGGCCTGTATGCTCTGAGCATCACACAGATATCATTTGAGGCGGATTTTGAGCTGGATGAAGCCTCCTTGAACGCCGCCTGCGGCATCCCCGCGAGCAGTGACTACGATCCGGACATGATAGATGCGGCTATACAGAGATTGTATCAATACTTTTTTAAGCAAGATCAGTACTTTATCCAAATCCCCCGTCCTGAACTATTGCCTGGAACTGGGCAGGATTTGCATATCAAGTTTCAGCTAAAGAGGCTTCAGGACAGCTCCCGGATTCAAATTCACTATAGCGGACTGAGATACTTTTCAGAATCAAAACTGCATGAACTGGCCTACACTTCGGCCAGCTCAAACTATCCCCTCTCCGAGATTCAGCAGATCATGCAAAGAGTGCTTTCGGTATATCATCAAAGAGGCTATCTTTATGCCTCGGTACAGCTTGATTCTCTGGTGCAGGGCGAGAATCTTCAGGCCTGGCTGAGGGTAAGCGAAGGGGACAAAATGCAGGTGCGACACTATCACTTCCGGGGCAATAAAATTTCCCGCGAATCCGCCTTACTCAAAAGCTCCGGCCTGCTCAGACAGGATTTGATCACCCCCCGGATTCTCACTCAAGCCCAGGAGAATATCAAGGCTAAACCCTATATCAAAGATTGCAGCATCCTGCCTCTGGATGAAGCGAACCTGCTGATTCAAGTGCAGGAAGGACGGATGACCTTTTTGGAAGGGGTATTGGGACTGAGCGAAAAAGACGGCAAGCGCGAGCTCTCGGGACTGGTAAATATAGAATTTTTGAACCTCTGGGGCTCGGATAGGGGAATAAGTCTGTATTGGCGCCAAACCCCTGCGGATTTCAGCGAATTGAGCTTCAGTTATCACGAGGCTGGCCATCCTCTGATCTCGCTAGCGGCTGATTTCTCTGTGGCAAGAACCATGCAGGACAGCTTGTGGATTCAAAGCAGCGCTATGGCTGAAATCTATTATCACAGCCTGTTTCAAAAAGCAGGCTTTAGCATAGCTACCCGCAGCATCCTGCCGGGAAGTTCATTTTCTGACATAGAGAAAAACCAGCAGAGCAGCATCGGAGCTTTCTGGCAATACAAGAACACCAGCGGGGACAGAATTCCCACTTCCGGTCTGAATTTGGGTGCAGACTATGACTACATCTTTGCTGAAGCTAAAAACTATGGCAATCTGCAGCTATTTTCAAAAAACTATATCCCCATAAAAAACAGGTTTATTGGCTATATTGGCGCAGACCTATACAGCTCTGAAAACAAGGATTTGCCTGAATATGATCTTTACAACCTGGGAGGCTTTGGCAGCCTGCGAGGATATCGGGAAGATGAATACAAAAGCCGCAGATTAGGCTGGGTAAATACCGAATTGCGTTATATGATGGGTCCGCAAAGCATGCTTTATGTATTTTATGATCAAGGTTTTATCACAGAAGCTGATGACCGGGCAAAATACGATCTGATCGGAATCGGCACCGGCATCAAGCTGGGCA
>JALNWR010000099.1 GCA_023230795.1 Candidatus Cloacimonadota bacterium | reverse complement strand
ATCCTCATGCAATTGCACAAAATTCTTGCTATGGCGCCGGATACCACGGGTAAAATCATAGTGAGGCAGCTCTATCTGTTCGCCTGCCAACAGTTGCTGAAGCTGCAAATTCAGATATTCCAGGTCTATGGAATGGATGGATTCAAAATCGTAATCCCCGTCTGTCTTGCGAGGTGTTCTATCCCGATTCAGGAAATAATCGTCCATGCCGATAACGATTGGCTTGGTTTTACTGGCTTGCAATTGCACGCTGAGCCGTTTGGCAAAAGTGGTCTTACCAGAGGATGAAGGGCCTGCTATAAGGATGATCTTGACATCTTTGTGCGCTGCGATATCAGTCGCAATCTCCGCAATCTTCTTTTCATGCAGGGCCTCTTCCACCAGTATGAATTGCGAGATCTCGTATTTAGCGATAAGCCGGTTGATATCAGAGATATTATGCACCCTCAGGATATTCAGCCATTTATCATGTTCCTGATGCAACGCAAATACTTTTTTGGGCAAGGAGAATGGGCTGGCAATCTTCATCTGCGGCCCTGTGGGAAATCTTAAGATAAAGCCAGGAGCCTGATATATGATATCAAACTCAGTGATGAAACTGGTGCGGTCTGCCAGAGGCCTTATAAAGAAATCGTAGTATTTGCCACACCTGTAGATGGCTACAGTTTCACTGTAATTGG
The DNA here is from genome assembly GCA_023230795.1 of Candidatus Cloacimonadota bacterium. Classification (GTDB taxonomy): domain Bacteria; phylum Cloacimonadota; class Cloacimonadia; order Cloacimonadales; family Cloacimonadaceae; genus UBA5456. The sequence continues at coordinate 8,884 of JALNWR010000099.1, read as the reverse complement.
ATTTGATGTTTTTCAGGACATCGCTGCGCCGCATGGAATTAAAGATATCAATGGCTTCTGCGGTCTTGACCTCTATCCTTTCTATAGGCAGATCACTCTGGATGATCTGCTGCATATGCTGCTTGAGCCTGGAGCAGTCTTCCTCGGTGAAACTTTCCGCATTGAAGACCTCGCAAAAGACTCCATCGCCGATGGAATGCTCTGCCACCAGAGAGTGGGTATCCCCCAGCATGGTGTGCAGGGCTTTTGCCAGGATGAATATTGCCGTGTCCTGGCTGATCCGGTTGCCTTCAGGATGCCTGGCAGTGATGCAATTCACATAAGTGTCTCCGGTTAGCAAATAATCTTCATTGACATATTCAGTATGATTTATTTTATAGCTCAATACTAAGTTCCTGTCGATCGTAGTTCCCTTCAAAACTTGGGAGATAGCTTGGGCCTTGGTCAAGTCGATAAGACTGTGTTTATGCCCGTCTAATCTAATATCGATTTTCATTATTATTCCTTATATAAGTTTGCTTTAGTGTTTTTTGGCAAGCCGCTACTCTATGTATAGGCCCCTTGCCAGACTTTCTAAGACAAACTAATAATAAAGCATAATTCGTCAAGAAGAATAGGAGAAAACAATGTCAGTGAAGCTACCGCGCAAAAAGCGCATTCGTAAAGAGATCATAAACTTTGTGGGGATCACGTTCAGCTCGTTATTTTTTGCCGCAGGTTATGCATGGTTTCTTTTACCTTACAATATGGCCCCCGGAGGTGTGGGCGGAATATCCCAGATCTTGAAATTCCTTTTTGGCATGCCCAATGGCATAAGCATGATCTTGATCAACATTCCCTTATTTGTTCTTAGTTTCATCTTTATAGGCAGATCTTTTGGTAGCAAGTCCATATATGGTATGATAATTTGCTCTGCCATGACAGACTTGATCAGCTTCCCCGTATTACATAAAATCGGCATCGTCTCGGACCTCGCCCAGTTCACCTTCGAAGTAAAAGGGCGTATAGTATATGCAATGCTTCCCCCGGAAGAAATGTTCCTTTCAGCCATTGCCGGCTCCGTGCTTTTGGGACTGGGACTGGGACTGATCTTCAGGTTCCGCGGATCCACCGGAGGCACCGATATCCCCGTGGCTATGATCAAACAAAAGGCCAATATCTCTATCGGCAGTGGATATTACATCGTGGAAACCGGCATCATCCTGGCAGTAGCAGTCTTCATGATGGACCCCAAACTGCTGATCTGGGGCTACATCAACCTCTTTATCGCCTCCAGAATCACCAATCTGGTTTCGGAAGGCCTGCCCTACGTAAAAGGCGTGTATATCATCTCCAACAATGTAGATGAGATCAGAGGCGTAATCTTTGACGAACTGCAAAGAGGATTAACCCTGTTTAAGGCAATGAGCGGCTTCAATCAAAGAGATATCAACGTGATCTTCTGCGTGCTGAACCGCCGCCAGGTACCGCTGCTCACCGATATGGTAAAAGAGATCGATCCTGATGCCTTTATGATAGTTACAGACGTCTATGACGTGCTGGGTTACGGATTCAAGAGCCGTAAGCTCAATCTCCAAGACAGTCCCTGATCTACCCGGCTAAAGGCTGCCTAATGATCTCCTGCTTTTGCAGATTGTCGGTAGATTAGCAGCCGGATTGTTTTCATAAGTATTTAGCAAAAAAGCAAAAGACTTTAAGTAGAGGTTTTGGCCGCTACCTGAAGTCTTTTGTTTGAATGCAGATAGACTTCTCAACTGAACTGAGCCAAGCAGTCTATAGCTCTCAGAGTAGTGGATTATACCCTTTTACGTATCCACCCTATTGGCCATACCCCCATTTCTGAGTTTTGCCCCTCGTTTCGGGCAGCTGATCACACATTGAACTACTCTTAATCAAGCGTTAATTATTAAGGCTTGATTAAGATGTGATTAAGAACTAATAGAGAGTCCGAAAAGAGGAATAAAACTGGGGAAAAGTTAGACAAAAACGCTGAAAACGCTTAAATTTGGAGAGTAAAAAGAGCTTATGTTTTATGCCCAGAATGGCTATTGGTGTGTGCAGAGGCCTTAAGCGGGCAGATCCTCAGATATTATCTGAGATATTATCTTCCTTACTTTATACCACTCGGATTCGATCTTTTGGTATAGCGCCTGTCTTTTTTCGGCATAAATCTCAGTATAGCTTCGTTCCAGAGCCTCTGCCCTTTGGCCAAGCTCTGTGAAATGCATATTTTGAGCTGATCCCCGCAGCGCATGCAGGGCTGCTTTGATCTGAGCCTCATCGTCTTTGTCCATGGCTGCCTTGATATCTCTGATTTTCCCGGGAAAGGAGTTTAATACGGTCTCAAGCAGACTGTTAAAAATCTGAGTATCACCTGATATCTTTTTCAGCAGAGCAGTTTTATCGAAGTGTTTATTAGTATCTTCCGGACTGCTAATGTCTTGCTCTTTGGGCTGGGTAATAAGGCTCAGAGAGAGGTGCCGGGCCAGAGTATCCCGGAGCTTATCTACCAAGACCGGTTTGGTAAGAAATCCACTCATCCCCCCATTTAGACAGCGCTCCCGCTCTTCATCCAAGGTTCCGGCTGTGACTGCGATAATGGGGACATCGGAGAATTTGCGGATTTCGACGCTGGCATTTACGCCGTCCAGATTTGGCATTTGCACGTCCATCAAGACAATATGGGGAGCATGTTTCTTGACCTGATCCACTGCTTCTAAGCCATCCACGGCAGTGATAATCTGCGCTCCTGGAATCTGTAGATGAATCATTTCTTTGAGAAGAGTAAGATTCAGGGAATTGTCTTCCGCGATCAGGATGCGGGGAGCCTTATCAAAGTCTATAGTTGGAATTTTATTGATGATTTTGGCTTCTTTTGCTCTGACAGATGATGCCCCTTTGGTATCGATGACCTTGAGAAGGTTCATCAATTCCTGAGCTTTTACCGGTTTTACCAAAGTGTATCGGATTTTCAGCTCCTGCACTGCTTTTTGGATTGCCTCATCATCCGAAGTATTCAGTAAGAGTATAATCGGACAATCTGTTAGTGGTGCGGGCATCTGCTGCCGGATCATCTTGATGGTGGGGATGCCGCCCAGGCCGGGCATCTGGTGATCCAAGACGATTATATCGTAATCGCGCTGGTCTTGCAAGTGTTTCATGGCCCTTATGCTGCTGGCGAAAGCTGTGCTTGCTATCTCCCAGTGTCCGAGCAGGTTTTTTAAGATACTGCGATTAGATGCGTTGTCAACGATAATCAGAGCTTTTTGGATATTTGAGGGGGCATATCTTTCTTCGCGAGTAGGAGTTTCGACCTGGCAATTTAGCACAAAAAAGAATTCGCTGCCCTGGTTTACCGTGCTGCTTAGCTCTATCTCGCTACCCATAAGCTTGGTCAAATGGTTTGATATCACCAGTCCCAAGCCAGTGCCACCGTATTTTCTGGTGGTTGATGAATCCAATTGGCTAAAAGCTTGAAACAGTTTGCGCTTCTGGGTCTCGGCAATTCCGATCCCTGTATCGCGTACGGCAAATCTGATATCTGCATGCTTTTTTCCCTTCATGGTAAAGGATAGCTTAAGCTCGATCTCGCCGGCTTTGGTGAATTTTTCGGCATTGGACAAAAGATTGAACAAAACCTGATTTAACCGCAAGGGGTCCAGGATCACAAAGCGCGGCAAGTCCATCGGAATATTGAGTAGCAATTCAATATTCTTTTTGCTAGTCTTTACTTTGATGATATCCATGACGTGTTCTAAGAGTTTGATCAGATCGGTTCGCACCAGATCGAGTTCCAGCTTTCCTGCTTCAATCTTGGAAAAGTCCAGGATATCGCTGACGATCCCGAGCAGGCTGTAGCTGGAATGCACGATGTTGTGGGCATATTGCTGTTGAGTATGGCTAAGCGAGGAATTCAGCATCAATTCTGTAAAGCCGATCACACCATTGAGCGGAGTGCGGATTTCGTGACTCATATTAGCCAGAAAATCACTTTTTGCCCGATTGGCAGCCTCAGCTCTTTCCTTTTCACGGATCAAGCGTTCTTCCAAATTTTTACGGTTATAGGTGTTTACCAAGAGCTGGGCAAACAGCTTCAAAAGGGTACGTTCAGTATCAAGATAGATGTGGTTTGTACGCACAAAATCAAAGCCGACAAAGCCCAAGCATTCTTCACCGCTCATCATCGGCAAAGCTATCGCACTCTTTATATTTTGGGAAGCAAGTATCTTGCGCAAGCCACCGTGTTCATCCAATTGCTTTAAGTCTCTCAAGATCACGTTCTCGCCCGCTTTGTGCTGCTCTGCCCAATCCTGCATTTCGCTGAGAGGCACTTTCTGCAAATTATCTTTTTGGGGACTGATGCCTTCACCGCACCACTCACTGGTATTCGTGCATATCTGCCGGTCCCAGTCATACTCAAAAATGTAGGCCCTGTCTGCATCTACAAATGTGGCCAGCTCGGATAGAGAATCGTATATGGAAACCTGCAATTCGCTGGTGGGGAGGTTGATATATCTTAATGCCATCCCGCTGATCAGTTCCTGCAGATGCGCCTGATCCTGCATCTTGCGCTCATAATCAAACTTTTGCAAAACCTCTGCCAGAAGATTGGAGATAACTTTGAGGTTGCCAATCTCGGATTCGCTGAAGCTGCGCTTCTGACCAATGCTATCAAAACCGAAATATCCCAATACCCGGGAGCCGGTTTGGATGGGCACAAACAGTAATGATCCGATCCCAAATCTTTCCATGACCAGATATTCTGCCCTGGCCTCTGCGGGAAGTTCCTGCTTGTCCTCGGTTAAGATCATATTCCCTGCCATGATCTGCTGATGCCACCAGGGAGTATTTGAGGATGGATACACTTTTTTCTGACCAGGTATGGGCTTTAGTTCAGGATCATCCCATTCGTTGGTATTATAAAGCATGCTAAAATCCTGAGAGTATCTGAAGATGTAGGCTCTGTGGATGGCAAAATACTGCCCCACCCGCGCCAGACTGTCATACAAAACCTGATCGATATTATTCATGGTGGCTTTGACAAAAGCAGTGGAAATCTCTGTGATCAGTGTTTGGAATTGATTTTGCTGTTGAAGTGCAGAGATCGCCTGCTGCTGCTGGGTAATATTTCTGGCCAGAGCGATGACTTGACGATCGCCAAAGGGGCTGATGCTGACTTCATAATCCTCCAATCCACCCTCTATCATAAGCTGATATTGCATATACACTGTCTTTCTGGTTTCAAGAGCTTCGTCTTTCTTTTGCAATAGGCTCTTTGCCAGATTTTTGGGTAAGATATCACTGATATGTGAGTTTAAAATCTGTTCTTTGGGCATATACAAAGACTCTTCATGGCCAGACTTGATATCTGAAATTATCCCATCTTCGTCAACTACAAACATCAGATCCGGGATTGCATTTAGAAGAGAATCTATATACTTGATATTTTCAGCCAGTTCTTGTTCAATGCGCTTTTGCTGAGTGATGTCTCTGCTCACTCCCTGCAGTCCGTTGAACTTACCATTTTCATCACGGAGGATGGATATGTGCATGGAGATATCCAGGATGCTACCATCAGCCTTATACTGCTCCAGCTCCACGATGCGGCTGCGGTCTTTGTCCACAGCAGTGTCTGCGTCTTTGAGCAATTCTTGCCGTAAGATCTTGTGTAATAGCTCTAAAGACTTGGGAGTAAACTTCTCTTCCAGCTTCTTCTCAATCCGCTGCTTTGGGCTTTCACCCAATATTTCCTGCACGGATGGACTTATATAAATGGTATTTAAGTCTTTGTCGGTCAAAAAGACCATATCCCGAACGTTATTCGTGATATAGCGCAATCTGTTTTCACTCTGAAGCAGGGCGGCCTGAGCAGCCTTGCGCTGGCTGATATCTCTCATGATAAACACAAAGCCATTCACATCCGGGAAGTCAAGCATATTGCTGCCAATTACTTCCAGCCAGGTATAGCTTTCCTGACTTACTCTTGCTCTGATTTCGCGAGTATCAGTCTGAGCTGGGTGCTCTCTCAACCACTTAATCAAGTCTTGGGCAGATTCCAAATCATCAGGATGGACCCTGGCCAATATGTTCTCATCCACCACATGAGATAGCTCTATCTGACAAAGTTTATCTACTAAGCATTCAGGATAGATTACTTTGAGTTTATCGTCCAGTACAGCCACCAAAAGCTTGGAACTTTGAATCAATAGATGAAACAGGTCTTTGTTGCTATACAGCTTTTGGCCGGGCTCTATGAGCTTTGGAAGATCAAAAAAAAATACGGTAAACAGGTCTTTGTCCGTAGCGGATATACGCACTTGGTACCAATATCCCAAAGGCTCAGAATACTGTTTGTATTCATTCACTTTCTGATCTATATCAAGCTGCTCATAAAATGAAAGCCAGTCAAAATCAGCTTTTCCAATTTCAGATTGCACTTCCCGCACGGTTTTACCCTTTATTTGGGCAGGATCAAGTCCTGTGAGTCTGCCAAGCTCAGCGTTCGCTTCCAAAAAGCGATAGTCGGTAACTTTTCCGCTCTCATCCCGCAGAATCCTGTGATAGGCAAAACCAAAAGGGATCTGTTGAATAAGAGCTTGATAATGTTTGATGTCCATATTATTTTCTCTTGTGTTCTGTATATTGTTACGTTACTTATTTATGGCATTCTTTTGAAATGCAGAGTACATTATTTTGCCAATATGACACAGCTGCTCATTGTGTCAATGCTTTTTTTCCTCTCCTTATATCCGGGAGCAGTGACCCTGAAGAATGATTCTGCTAATTGCTAAGAGATAAGGCTGCGATACAAGGTGCAGCGACGTCGATAGTCTTGATACAAGTCCTGTTCGCTTTTGCCGCTGCAGAAAGCAGAAGGACTTTGCCTGATCCTGGACCAAAGAAGCTCCCAAGGAGGACTCAGCCAAATCAAGCGCTTCTCTGCCAGAAAAGCACGATTGGTCTCGCTCTCCACGATTCCGCCTCCGCAGGCTACGATTCCCCGATATTGCACTGCAGCGCTGCTATCAAAATGAAAAGACTCAGAAGTAGGTATCAGCTTCTGAGTCTTCAACAGAATATCACTCTCGGCTTTGCGGAAGGCAGGCCAGCCATGAGACCGGACATAGTCCGCAATGTTTTCTGAGTATTCCTTGATAAATATCTCATCGGTATCCCAATACGGGATGCTCCAGCGGTCAGCCAGAGATTTGGCCAAAGTGCTTTTGCCGGCGGAGCTAAAGCCGATGATATAGAGTTTCACGGCTTTACAATCTGGAGCTTACGTCCTTTTCGACCTCATCATTTAAGCTCACGCATTTCTCAATCAACTCTTTTGCTTCCGCCAGAGTATTCTTCTTGAAATCTTCGTCGGTGATGCCACTGATATTGATCAAGACGTTGAAATTCGCGGCTTTCGCTGCAGCCAGGGCGGTGAGAGCAGCCACTCCGGCATCAGAGAGAGCGTTTATATTACCAATTTTTGCCACTTCTTTGGCCAGCTGCAGAGCTCGCAAAGAAATACGCAAAACATTCAGGGGAGCTATAATCGCAGCCTGAGTGCCCAGTTCGATCTGCTGATTGCGATAGGCGATCTCTTCATCTGTCTTTTTAGGCAGCCGCAGGGCTTCCATCATGGAATCAAAGGCATCCGAATCCACATCAACGCAGCGAATTGCACTTTCTTTAATTTCCTGACCCATGGGGGCATATTTACGAGCCGCATCCTGCACCTTTTCATAGCCTTTTTTGTCGATAGTGAGATTGGCCACCATGGCCGAAAGAGCTCCGCTCATCGCCAGGCACAAGGCTGCCACAGAACCGCCTCCGGGAGTGGGAGAGTCTGTGGAAAGCAGATCGCAAAAATCGGTTACGCTCTTTGTGGCCAGACGGTCTGCTTTGGCTATGGCATATTCTATCACCTTTTTATCCAGATCAAAGGGGCTGAGCTCTGCCAGTCCCATGGATTGGATAGCGGTTTCCATGATCATCTTTTCGGGAATACCGGTAGATTCATTCATCTTGTTCAGATAGTATTTGCCAGATTCCAGGATCGCGGCTTTGGGAATGAGGCCTACCAATTCGCTGCCGGTTACTTCCATTCCCATCTCATGGGCCATCTCGCGCACTTTGTCCAAAACCGCATGAGGTGGCGTGATCTTATAATTTGTAAGATTGATGCTGATCTGGGCGCGGTTGTAACCATCTATATACCAACCCACAGCTTTGCAATGGGTAAAGATTCCGGGCACTCTGACCCTTTTGCCGGCTTCGTCTCTGATCAGCTTGCCCTTTTCGTCTCTGGCCAGGCGGCCGCTTTCACGGATGGAAAGAGCGATGTCATGGGCTTTACTTTTGTCACGGGTATTCAGATTGATATTGTAAGCGATTAAGAATTCACGGGCGGAGATAGCGGTAGCGCCACTTTTGGCGTTAAAGCTGTGCGGGCCAAAATCAGGCTTCCAGTCAGGGTTTTTGGCTTTTTCGGCCAGAGCCTCATATTCGCCGGAGCGCACGTTTGCCAGATTCTTCCATTCCGGTTTACTGGCTGCATTTTCATAAAGATATACAGGGATGTTCAGCTCTTCACCTACCCTTTTACCCAGCTTTTTGGCATATTCTACGCATTCTTCCATACTCATATCCGAGATCGGGATAAAGGGGCATACGTCGGTGGCGCCCATGCGGGGATGCTCACCCTTGTGTTTGCTCATATCGATCAATTCTGAGGCTTTTTTGATAGCCTGAAAGGCTGCTTCCACCACTGCCTCGGGTTCACCGGCCATGGTGAATACGGTACGGTTTGTATCCGCTCCGGGGTCCACGTCCAACAGGGATACGTTTTTTACGGACTTTATAGCATCAGCAATAGCATCCAGGATTCCCT
>JALNWR010000098.1 GCA_023230795.1 Candidatus Cloacimonadota bacterium | reverse complement strand
GGGACTCGGATTAGAAGCATATTCAGTCGGAATCAATAATCTTAAGTGCTAAACATATAAACTGAAATATATGGACATAGATGCAAGCTAAGATAAAGCCAATGAATTTATTATCAAAAGAATGGCTCAATATTTTGGGGGAATGCCTTCAAAATGCTGTGGAGCCCATCTTTGACAGATTTGAACTAATCAAGCTATTTGCCCTACAGCGAGATCATAGCAGTTATCTAAGTTATAGTTTGAAGCCCTTGTAGAATTGAATACTTCGCCTTGCTTAAATTTTACCGGGACTATGACGGCTGCTTGCCCTTGGCAATAAGATAAACTCAAGCGGGTACAATGATTCTTTTCATTTTGATACTCCTGAAAAGCAGTCTCTATAGTATAAGTGTCAAAAATGAGAAAATTGAGATCTGGAATTGCATATTTTTGTGTTTAGTAGCAAAATAGTTTTCTCATAGGGCCATAGAGACTTCCCCATCTTCTTGGGTATCCGTATGTTAGCGGGAATTTTGTGAGCAAAGATTAAAACTCGAATGTAGCCTTCAACACAGGTATAAAATATGCATTCCCCAAATCAACTCCTATGGGGCGAAAGCCGCCAAGGTCCCAGCTTATAGTATTGCCAATGAAGCGGACACCGAAACTTACAAGGGAATCCAAATCGCCATCTGTCGGGATTAGGGAGCTTCCGTATTCCAGCATAAAAGCCACTTTCTTGCTCACATTATTACGTGCTCCCAGGTAAATTATGGGGGCATCAAATCCCTCTCCTTTTTCCCATCCATATCCCAAACCCAAATGCAGGCTGGTGGAAGGCTGGCCAATACTGACGACATTTCCTACGACAAATGTACCGTTATCGGGAATAAATGAGCCGAACGCGGCAGACTGAACTATCCCATTTGCCAGGTAACGATGTTTTGCGCCCAGGGTTATGGTCTTATGAAATTCTTTCGTAAAGGGCAGCATGGACATTATGCTTAGGTGAGTGTTGCCGAAAAAAGAGTGTGCATACTGAACGAAGAATACTTCGTAATCTGTAATCGCATGCGAACCGGCAGGCATAGTATAAGCCGTGGGGACCAGCATCAGGCTCTGATCTCCGGGACTGTATTCAGGATTATCCTGAGCAGTTAGAGTCAGCAGCAAAGCCAGCAGTACCATTGTCAAAATGAGCTTTTTCTTCATTTCCTGTTATCCTTTCTTGATGAATTTACCGTCTGCAGAGTATGTTTATAAAGCTCAGATAGTTTGTCAAGCACAAAATGCGTCAGGCATTCCTCCCCCAAGAAGAATTTGGATACTTTTCGCTGTGCCATCTGCATCCTGTTTATTCTATCTCAAGATCAGCATAAGACCTAAGACACTTATTGCTTGCCATCCCTATAGATCGAAATCACACTTGACGCATTGAGGCAAAGCAATTGCGTTGTGCAAAATACAGTCCAGATTAAAATTGGCTCGGATTTTGCAATGTAAAAGCCATGAAGGGACAAAAAAACATCAGAATTTACCCATGGCTTCGATAAGCTATAGTGATGCTTTAGTTTCGCTATACCAAAGAGGACATAGGGCAGAACAAAAGGATATATAATATGAAACGGATTAACTTTAAGATTTCGTTGATCTTCGCACTGCTAATGCTGGTGGGATCAGCCTTCTCAGTTCAAATCACCCTGGGTGATGGAACTGCAAGTAATGGCGAAACTGGCGCACCCACCCCATACGGAACCTGGTACAAGAATTTTCGTCAGCAGTATCTGATTTTGAGCTCAGAGCTTATTGCCTCAGGCGCAGGTTCGGGGCCGATAAACTCTTTGGAATTCAACGTAGCAAATATAAATACCTGTTCACCAATGCCGAATTTCAGGATCAAACTGAAGCACACGAATCAGAACGCTTTGAGCAGCACCTTTGAAACCGGAACCTATACAGAAGTCTTTTCTCATAACAATTTCCTGCCCGTCACAGGCTGGAATTCGCATACTTTCAGCACACCCTTTATCTGGGATGGCACATCAAACATCATCGTGGAAGTAGTTACTTCTCTGATTCCCGGCCAGTACACCCGAAATGCCTCAGTGTATTATACCCCCACCGGATTCAATAGCTCTTTACGTTATCAAAGTGATAGCAGTGATGCCGCTTCTGCCACTTCGGGAAACGTCAGTTCAAACCGTTCCAATATGCGCCTGATCATGGCTGCCATGACCGGGGACCCAATCTTTATGGTGAGCCCGGGGTCTCACGACTTTGGGGAGGTGAACCTCGGAGGCAGCCGCAGCCAGAGCTTCACCATCATGAATGTAGGCGGAGAAACTTTGGGCATCAATCAGATCAGCATCGCCGGCAGCTCCACCATGACGCTCAGCAATCTGCCTGCACTTCCTGCCGCTCTGGAAACAGTTGAATCTGCAATGTTTACAGTTACTTACACTCCAAGTTCTCTGGGTGACCACATCGCCACAGTGAGCATTACGGATAACCTCGATACCCGGGATGTCCATACCGTGCAGTTAATCGGTAACTGCGTGAATGATATCACCATCGGAGATGGCAGCCAAACTGCCCGCGTGCCGTTTGATTTCTACTATAAAAGCTCACTCTTTGAAACCATCTACACTGCAGACGAGATGAGCAACTTTGTGGGTATGATCACGGGCCTTAGGTTCTATAATCAATTCAATTCGAACCTTACCGCCATGCCCATCAAAATCTGGCTGGGCAGCACTACTCAAACCGATCTCAGTGCAGGCTGGATTCCTTCTACCCAGCTGACCCAGGTCGTTGACGGCACAGTGGATTTCCCCTCCGGAGAAAATACCATAAACATCACCTTTCCAGAGCCATATCTGCACTTGGATGGGGGGAATCTGGTGTTGCTGGCAAATCGGCCTATGGATACTTCATGGTACAGCTCCAGCGACAGATTCTTGTGTCAGAGTGCAGGCACAAACCGCTCCCGTGAGATGCACAGCGACAACATGGAATACGATCCTGCCAGTCCCTCTGGTGGCAGTCTGAATAACACTTTTCCCAAAACTACCTTCACGGTAATTCCAGGCGGGGTGGGACATATCACCGGCACCGTGCATGAAGCTGCATCGCCCCTGGAAGGGGTTCTGGTAGAGCTCAATGGCGGTGTGCAGAGCGTATATAGCGGGCTGGATGGCAGTTTCCAATTTATCAATTTGCTGCCCGATACTTATAGCTTGAGCTTCAGCAAACACGCTTACGTTTCCCAGCAGCTGGAACTTGAGCTCCAGGAAGACGAGACACAGGTATTACAGATCGATCTGCAGCCGGTGGCAAGAGTCGATATCAGCGGCAGCATCATCGCCAGCGACAGCATGCAGGGGATAGATCAGGCCACGATCCGGCTGATCGGATATGAAGATTATCTGGCTCAATCGCTGCCGGATGGGTCGTTCTCAATCCTGCAAGCAGTAGCAGATCAGAGCTATACATACTCCATTACGCACCCCTCCTATAGTAGCATTTATGGCGAGCTGGAGCTGGGAAATGTGGATTACTCTTTTGGCACCATTATCATGAACGAAATGGCCTATGCTCCCCACTCTCTGATAGCGGAAGAGCTGGCCGATCATAGCGCTATAGCGCTGAGCTGGCAGGAGCCCATCACCGATGCCGTGGGTATATATCAAAGCTTTGAAGAGCCGGAATTCCCTCCGGCGGATTGGACTCGGACTATTACAAATACAGCGGGACCCTTTGCCAATGGCACCATGGCCACCTGGAGCAGATATGGACAGATCAGCTCTGGCTCTACAGTGGTTACACCTACGGATGGGCAATTTCAAGCGGGCTTGTGGTGGGAATACGAACATCAAGACGAATGGCTGATAAGCTCTGTATTCCTGTGTCCTTCCGATGCCCTGCTTAGCTTTGAAAGCTATGTGTTTCTGGGTTCGGAAGCCGGGGATAATTATTACGTGAAAGTCTTTAGCGAGTCTGCAGGAGTATGGCAGAGCCTGTGGAATGCCAGCAGCCAGAGCGGAGGATGGCAGGAATACAGCGCACCTATCGTTATAGACCTGGGGGCCTATCACGGGCAGCAGATCAAGCTGGCTTTTCATGCTGAGGACCCTCCTGAAAATGATGGACTGAGGTATCAGTGGTTTGTCGATGATATCAAGGTAAATAGCGCTCTGCGCCAGAGCTCGCGCAGCCTGCAGGGCTATAGATTGTGGCGCTTGAGCCCGGGAGCGGAAGGGGATGCATCCAGCTGGACTGCTATCACAGATAGTCCCATGCAAGGCCTCGAGTGCTCTGACCCCGCCTGGGATACTCTGCCGCCCGGAAATTACAAATGGGCTGTGAAGGCAGAGTATAGCAATGAGGTCTTTTCCAGCGCCAGCTTCTCAGAGCAGATCAGCAAGCAGGCAAACAGTCCGCTGACTCCACAAAATCTGAGCATAGAGCTGCAGGGAAACAACGTTGTCCTGATGTGGGACGCCGTGCAAGAAGACCTTAGCGGAAATCCCATCAATATAGACCATTACGAGATTCACCTGCTGGAGACTCCAGATATTGTTCCCAGCCCTTACACCGTATTTGCCGTCACAGCAGAGACAAGCTTCACCATCGAAGACATCCTGCTGTATCTGGAAAACAGCTTCTTTTGTGTAAAGGCAGTAAGCCCGTAAGCTACTGCCTTTCAAATCCTATTCGCTGAATGCGGTCACTTTGAAGAATCTATAAGATGCAGAGCTGGTCGCACTGAATTCAGTGGTGCTCACGCTGTCTAAAAGGCTATCCTCGTCACAGCTGAAGTCTATAGTGTTGGCGCCATAGACTTTGTATCCGCTGATGAGCATGGGATTGCCGGCAAGATCGGTCTGAACGGGGTCCCAACTGAGGGTGAAAGTTCCATCCATCACGGTAATATTCAGGTTTTGCACAGGGGCTGGCACTGCTCCCAATACGAAATTCACAGTTTGAGAAAGGCTGCTGGCATTTCCGCTGAGGTCCACGGCTCTGATCGCCGCCCAATATGTGCCATTGGGCAAACCCGGAATGGCGATAGCAGAAGTGCTGACAAAGCCCAGGGCGGGGTCTTGATCCACGCTGTACAATTGGCTTGTAAGTCCCACATTTGAATCTGGCGAGAGGTATATCTCATAATGGCTGAAGAAATCATCCTGACTGGGATTCCAGCTCAGATGGACTATCCCCATGCTCTGACCGGTGAATTGAAATTCTGTAACATCCAAAGGAGGGATGGTATCCGGAACCAGGCTGCAGATGCTAAAATCGTCTATGATCCAGTGGTTATCGATGCCGGATGAATTCATAGCGCTCACATAGGTCCAGCGGAATCTAACTGAGCTGCGGTTGTCCAAGGCAGGCAGAGTATAGCTTTGATAACCGGTAAGGGGGCTATTGTAGGAATCTATATTGGTCCAGATAAAGCCATTGAAGGAATACTGCAATTGGCTGTAAGTGGAACCGATGGGGCTGTAATCCATATAGAAACGGAGTCTGGTATTGGAAAATCCGCTTAGGTTATAGTTTTTGGTGTTCAGCCGTTCATTGGCGCTATGGCCGGTGGTGGCAGTGGTATGGGCATGAAATCCCCCGCCATCTGTGGATACGATCTGCCAGGTAGAACTGGTGGTTCCAGTATGATTTACAGACCATCCTGCCGGCATTTGTGCGCTAAGATCAAAGTCTTCATAGTGCCCGTCCGCTTGTAGCACGGTAGCCATAAAGTTCTGCTCTACATAGCGCCCCATAGGGTCTGTGGCTCTGATGCTCAAATCCAATCTACCGTAAAAAGAGGGGTCAAAGCTGATCTTCAAGCCCTGAGCGGTATCTACGGCCTGCACATTGGGAAGCTCTATCAGCGAATAATCCAGATAGGCATCACTGTAAAAATAGTCCTGAAGACTCGGAATAACGATGCTTTCAGCCTGATACAGGGTGATATCCGGTAGCGAATCCTGCAGGATAGGAGCATCATACATGGAAGGGTTGTTCGTAATGTAGATGGCTTTGCCGTTACTCAAAGGAGCGGCAGCGGTGGGATAGACATTGTTAAAAGTATATTCCAGGCCGCGGGTGCCGGTGTGGTCTTCGATGCCTATAGTGCAGAAGTTTCCGTGTCGGTTTCCAGATTGAGCATTGACGTTATTGAAGGTTTGATACTGGATTTTGATGGGTCCATCTCCCATGCTGGTATAGTAGTAGTTTTGATCGTAGAGGATGATCTGGAAGGTTTCTGGCGAGCTGCCGTTGTATCCGTTTTTCATATTGTACCACTCTATGATAAAGCTACGGTTTTGGCGATCAAAATAGCTGTAGATACCACTGCCTGAATGGGTAGCCAGATCATCCCAAAAAGCTGCAATCATGGGACTGGGACCCATGGCGCCGGGCAGACGGAAATTCCTGAATTCCGCATTACCGGTCTCGCCCAAAGCGATGAAGCCATTGGAACAAACCGTGATCTGGTCGTACAAGCGACCATAAAATTGGAAGGCAAAAGGCAAATCTACCAGAGCCAGAGAATTGGCTCCCACCTGATCCCCTTCATTGGAGCCGTTGTAAATATCGCTGATATCCAGAGCAGTGCCCATCCCGCCCAGAGCAGGAGCGATCTCTATCCACTCATACTGGGGTGCTTCCTGATAGGAGGTATCTGTCCAGTCGTAGATCACATAACCATATTGGTCAGGCCCCAAGGGGTCTTGCTGTGAGACAGTGCCGATCGTGATGCTAAAATCAATTAGCTGCTGGAAGCCTTGATCACTATATAACCTGAGCTGCATAGGCATGATCATTCCCGGCAGGGCTTCTGTGCGGCAGAAGACTTCAAAGGAGCCGGTTGCTACTGTGCTGTTTACGTTTAGGTCCGGACAGTTTGCAAGGCTTGAAGTTACCTCCAGCAAGTCGTTCAGGGAGATCAATTCTGCCGAGAGCTCTGTAGCCGCTACCGCTCCGATGTTTTTCACAGATACGGTAAAGGCAGAGTTTTCACCGGGGTCTAAGATGCCATCCCCATTGCCCGGAAGCTGCTGGCCGACATATTCCATTTGGGCGGATTCCACCGGGATGTATTCAGATACATCGTAGCTTTGTGTGGCTCCATCTCCCAGATTCAGATGCAGGCGCAACATGCTCTGATGCGGAGTATCCGGGGCTATTTCAATGATTACGGGATTGCTATGGTTTGTAGCTACTCCCGGCACAATGGCAGGATATATCACGGCAGACTGAATGATATTTACCCAGGGGCTGTCTGTATAAAGCAAGCCGCTGATACGATTCATACTTAAACTACCGGTATTGAGCAGGCCAAAGTAGAGTTCCACGGTTTCTCCGGCGTTGACAATGCCGTTAGCATTACCGTGTTCACTATCATTGATCACGATCCCGGCCGGAACCAAAGTGCTGATATCCACAATATCGATGGGATGGATCAGGGGCTTGAAGTTATGAGCGCTGATGGTCAATTGCGCGGCTCCCGGACTCATATCTTCCGGTAAGACCAGAATGATATGCCCCTGGGCATCGCTATAACCCCGGGACAAAATCTCAAAGCCCTGAGACAGTACTACAGAGGCACCCTCGATGCTGTTACCTTCCGCATCGGACACCGCTATATCCAATAGCGACAGCCCCACGGGGATAGACTGCTCGGTCTCTATCTGAAAGCTACGCGGAGTGCCGGTAAAGACTTCCATGGTGGGGTCTCCCATCAGGTTGCACCAGTGGTTAAACCTGGCCACATTATCCGGGGATGATATGCCAAATATCTCGTCCATATAAAGTCTGCCTCGTAAAAGCGCTTCTCCCATGGTGCGCATATCATGCACAAATATCCCTTCAAAGATACCGCCGTGTATGACGTTGTTAAAAGTAGTATGCGTGCTGGATGTGCTCATCCCGATTCCAGTCACAGCGCCTTTGGGAGCAGCCAGCGAGCCATAGCGAATAAAGGTCTCCATCTCCGAAGGACTGGAAGAGGCGAAGTTGTTGGAAGAACAGGTGACATTTACCGCATGTAAGAGCTTGGGGCCATTAAAGAGCGAGGATTCCGAAGGCGGACTGTAATCTATATAACCCCGGAAACTGTAAAAGCCCACACCTTGATTTATGGCAGTATTTATCATAGAGCTAAAGCTGCTGAAATCGGAGCCGTACCCTTCTGTGAAGGTGTAGTCCGGATTCACTTCCAAAGCCATCTCTTTGATGTATTTGCTGATGTATTGGACAGAGATGCCGGAAGGAGAAGTATCGCCGATAAGAAGCATGTGATTCAGCCAATCTGCTGTAGCGACATTGATATCCTTTTCATAAAGATATATCTTCTGAAAGAGCACCAGCAATTGGCTGATGTTCTCTGCGGATATGCGGCCGATGAAAAGATCGCCCATGGTGTCTCCGGTATTCATGTGCGTATATGGATAATCTGTGGCTCCGTTTGAATATGAAAAAGCCGGAACGCTAAAATTGCCAGTGGTGTCGCCAATCAAAATCACAAAATCCGGACGTGTGGCAGGATTGCTGTAGCGACCCCGGATAAAGCTCTGGATGCTGGAGGTAGAAGAGCCGGCCTGGTTGGAAGCAGTGCTGAATACATCCACATCTGCGCCTTTTTGACGCTTCCACAGCGCGTAATTATCCAAAGCGGTATGAAAGGTGGCATCCGTGGTATTGCCATGGATAATCAAATAGCGGGGCGGAGTATTGGCATACACTATATCACGATAGTCATCAAAATTCAGGATGAGTGAGTCATAGATTTTGGTAAAGGCCGCTGATGCATGCTGGGGCTCGGAGCTCAGCTCATTCACCGAAGGCTGACTGGTGAAATTAAGCTCAATTTCCAGGTTTTGGCGAATGGTAAGCTGCCTGGAGCCGGCATCATAAATGAAGGGATTTACCTGCAGGGTGATGATCCTGAAATCCCTGAGAATCATGGGATCGCTACAGACAATGTCGTCTTCGGGATACACTGTCCTGCTTTGATAAAAATCTTCGCTTTTACTGAAGCTGCGCACAGCCTCTGCCTTGCTCTGATCCTGCATGGGATATGGATTAAAGCCCTCCCATGTCTGCTCTTCTGCCCCTGTGATCTGCAGGGTTACTCCCCCCGTGGCAGGAATGGCTACAGTAGTGGTAAATACAGGCAAATCCGGCATTCCGGTGCGTGGCATACTCTGCGCTCCCGGAAGCTCAATCTTGTGGTAGAGCTCACCCTGCTGCATAAGCTCAGAAACGCTGAAATCTGATAACTGAAAACTAAGCCTCAGGCCAGTGGCGCTGCGAGACTGTATCTGAAACCTGGAAGGACTTTCTTTGTATTCATTACTAAGAGCCAAAACTGGTACTATCAAGAGTCCCAGCAGAAAGAGAGCGATTTTTTTCATGGTATATCCTTTGGTTAAAGGCGTCACAAACCAGAACTTTAGAATCTGGAATAGACATCATTATTAATTTTTTCCCAAAGCTTGAGCACCTGCTCTCCTTGTCAAGTGTTTTGATGACAGGCATTCCCCCATTTTACGAGAGTCTGATTATGGACTGGTCGGTGTTTGCTATCTGAAATGCCGTCCCTACAGGACTCTATAACCTTGTGTAGCTGTAGGTTGCTATCTAAAATGGCGTC
>JALNWR010000097.1 GCA_023230795.1 Candidatus Cloacimonadota bacterium | reverse complement strand
TTTTCGAACGACGAATCCTTCGTGAAGATAAATGACAATGTGCGCGGTGCGGATGTATTTGTGATCCAGCCCACCAGCTATCCTGTGAACGATAGCCTGATGGACCTGTTGATCATTATCGATGCCCTCAAGCGTGCCAGTGCGCAGCGCATTAATTGCGTGCTTCCATATTACGCTTATGCCCGCAGCGATAAGAAGGACCAGCCCCGGGTGCCGATTACAGCGAAGTTGGTTGCCGATCTTATCACAGTGGCCGGAGCTGATCGCGTGGTAACTGTAGATTTGCATGCAGATCAGATTCAGGGCTTCTTTGATATTCCGGTGGACCATCTTTATGCCATACCTTCCTTTGCCCGCTATTTCAAAAGCATCATGCAGATGGAAGACATAGTGGTGGTTTCGCCAGATTCCGGGGGAGCGAATCGAGCCAGGGCTTTGGCCAAACGGCTGAATTGCTCTATGGCTATCGGAGATAAACGGCGCAGCGGAAATGACGATAAGAGCGAATTGCTCCACGTGATCGGGGATGTGACAGGTAAGACAGCCATTTTGTTTGATGATATCATCGATACCGGCGGCAGCTTGATCAAAATGGCGCGAGCTCTGCAAGAGCAAGGCGCAAAAAAGATATTTGCCGCCTGCACACATGGAGTTCTCTCCGGCAAGGCTGTAGAGTCTTTGGAAGCTTCATCCATAGAAAAACTTTTTATTACCAATACGATCCAGCTAAGCGAACGTAAACGCGCTTGCAAGAAGATCGTGCAACTCTCGATAGCGGAAATGCTGGCAATAGCCATCAAAAAAATCCACATCGGCGAGTCCATTAGCCTGTTATTCAGATAGTAAATAAATGGAGGAATAATGATATTTACTCTAAATGCTGAACCAAGGAACACCAAAAAGAAAAGCGATCTTACCGCTCTCAGAGCCGAGGGCAAGATCCCTGCTGTGCTTTATGGTGCTGGAGTGGAAGCTACCAAGCTTTCCATAAACGACAATGAATTCATGAAATGCTACAAAAAGAGCTTTACCGAATTCTCCTTCTATGAAGTTAAGCTGGAAGGTGAAAAGTATCGCACTATTCTCAAAGACAAACAAATGCATCCCGTGAACAGGAACTTTCTACACATAGATTTTCAGGTCCTGGACAAAGATAGCGTCCTTGAACTTGATATCCCCGTGAACTATGTGGGTGAGCCTATAGGCCTCAAGGAAGGTGGCTTCATGGATGTGATCCAGCGTAGTGTGAAAGTTATTTGTAAAGCTGCAGACGTTCCGGAAGGAATGGAACTGGATGTATCGAATCTGAGAGTAGGAGATGCCTTGCATATTTCCGATCTGCCTAAAGGCGTTTGGGAGTACAAAGATCACGATGATGTTACCATGGTAGTGATTCATGCCAAGGCCGCAGAAGAAGAAGAGCCTGTAGAGCTTGAAGAAGGCGAAGAAGATGCCGGCGCAGAAGAAGAATCTCCCTCTGAAGAATAAGACCTTTTATGAGATTGATTTTGGCTTTGGGCAACCCTACACCCCGTTATCAGAATACCAGGCATAACATCGGTTTTATATGTCTGGACCGCTGGGCAAGCTCACACAAGCTGGGCTTTAGTAGCGATGATCTTTATGATTATCTGATTTTTCGGCAGGTGGTGGCGATAAAGCCCAAGACCTTTATGAATCTTTCCGGCAAGGCTCTTAGAGCCGCGCTGCTAAGGTGGAATATCAGTGAGAGCCTCATAGTTCATGACGATATTGAGCTTCCGCCCACCCAATTGCGCATTCGCAGTGGTGGTGGAGATGGCGGCCATAATGGACTCAAATCGTGTTTTGAAGTGATGCCGCCCAGTGAGCTCAAGCGTATTCGGATCGGGATCGGCAGATCAAGCCAAATCCCTATTGATAAATACGTGTTGCAAGATTTTGCAGCTGGCGAACTGGAAGATTATGCCCAGAGCTTAGAACTGATATCCGGGTTTTTGGATACCTATGTTCGAGCTGATTTCACCCAAATGTTAAACGATTACAGTCAATGGAAAAAATCCTATTCCGGTTGCAAAGCTGCCGGAATCAAAAGTCCAAAGGAGGAATAAGGATGATTAGAAATTACGAACTAATGATGATGTACACCCCAAAGCTGAACAACGATGAAGCTGAAGCAGCCAATGAAGCGGCTCTGAGCTTGCTCCGTGAAGCTGGTGCTGAAATCATCAAAACCGATCCCTGGGGAAAAAGGATACTTGCCTATCCCATCGAAAAACTCCAGGAAGCCTATTATTATGTGAATTACTTTACGATGGACAGCCTTGCAGTAAAGGCCATCAAACAGCAATTCAATATTAACGAAAAAATCATGCGCCATATGTTTATCGCTCGCGATAGTAAATAGGAGGAATCATGGCAGATTTAAGATTACCCCGTGTCAATAAGTTCATCGTCAGCGGTAGAATCGCCAACGATCTTGAACTGAAGTTTACCCCCAAAGGAACTCCCGTTCTTCGCTTAACTCTGGCAACAGACAGATCTTACAAAGACGATAGTGATCAATGGCAAACCGTTACCAGTTGGATCGATTGTGTCGCCTGGGCCAAAAACGCGGAATCAATAACCAATAACGCTCACAAGGGCAGTGCTTTGCTCATCGAAGGTCGCGTTGACACCAGAACCTGGACAGACCCAAACAACGTGAATCGTAAAATTACCGAAGTAACTATTGATTATGTACATTTCCTGGAATGGAAGCCTCGTGATGGTCAGGAATCCGCTTCTGATAATGACGTTCCCCTTCCCCCTGAAGAGATGGCTTCGACCAGCACCAAAACCACAAACGATGACGTACCATTTTAGGAGAGTAAATGAGTTTTAGCGATAGAAGAAAAAAGTACAGCCGCAGGAAATATTGTAAATTCTGCGCCAACAAAGATACTGTGATAGACTACAAGAATATAGATTTAATGCGCCAATACACCTCAGATGTGGGGAAGATCGAAGCATCTCGTCTCACTGGTACCTGCGCCAAACATCAGCGCAAGCTCACTACCGAGATCAAGCGCGCCCGCCAGATGGCTCTGATTGCTTACGTAGTCGAATAAATAATGTTCTTTCTGTCCTTTTTGAGCGGAGCTTTATCTACCATAAGTCCATTTCTCGGGATGATATTGGTCATGTACTTCTGTGCCAAAGCTCTGGGTCCGGCGATAGTATCTCCACAGCGCGCCTTAACCGCGTTTTTTGTGATGCCGCTGTTTACCCTGATATTCAATGGAAGTACTTTCGGTACTCCTTTGCTGGTACTGGATGCCATCATCGGGGTCGGAGCTGTGGCCTATGTCTTTCTGATAGTCTTGAGGCGAAACCAATTTCTCGGCCAGGCTTTTCTGGCTGCGACACTGGTGATAATGCTCTATTCTGTGCTTAGGATGTTGCTTTTTAGCGATGTCATGGCGCAGAGTTTCAATGAAGGACTGAATCTTATGCAGGATCGGATGCCGGCAATGTTTGACGCTGAATACATGGAGCTTGCCAGGAGGCTGTGGACGATGGTCTTACCCGCTTTTTGGGGGGTGGGACAAATCTTCGCGCTTTTGATCGGTTTTTGGATCTTTCATCTGACCATAAAAGTTCCCTTCAAACCTGCCGAAATGAAGTTCCCCGTGATCTTCAATATTCTGATTCTGCTTATCCTGCCGCTTTATTTCTTGGAAGCCGGCAGAGATATATTTATCAATGCTTTGATTCTGCTTTGCACTATTCCCCTCATTCAGGGATTTTTCTCAGTCTGGGTGGGGATTTCCAAAGTAGTCTCAAATACCGCTATAAAAAGCATCATCATGATAGTAATCCTGATTTATGCTTTTATCCCTCTCACCCTGATCGGTTTTGCCGATGGATGGATGAGTTTTAGCAATATCAAACGTGGAGGAAATACCGCATGAAAGTTATAATGCTCGAAAACATAGAAAAATTGGGCAATAAAGGCGAAGTGGTAAATGTGAAAAAGGGCTATGCCAGAAACTATCTGGTGCCCAGAGCTCTCGCACTTTATGCTACGCCTGCAAATATGAAAAAACTGGGTTCGATTCAAGCCGAACTCAAAGCTGATGAAGAAAAGAAACTGCTCGAATTAAAAAACCTTGCCGAAAAAATAGCTTCTGTAAAACTGACATTTATCCGCAAAGCAGATGAGCAAGGCAGTATGTTTGGCTCAGTTTCTGATAACGATATCGTGGTCGCGCTCAAAGAGCAAGACATTAATATCATGCGCTCGAATGTTCAAATGGAACATCATATCAAGGAATTGGGAGAACACAATCTGCAGATCAAGCTACACAAAGATGTGGTAGCAAATCTGAACTTTGTGGTCGAAGCCGAAGCTGAAGTCGAAGTAGAAGCCACTGAAGAAGTAAGGGCCGAAGTAGAAACCGAAGTCGAAGCAGAATAAGATCCGGGAGGTTCCCATGAAAGATACGTTCTTTAAGGTCAAGCAAATAGCCTGGCTGGTACTATTCATAGCGGTGTTATCCGTAATGGGTATGATCACTGGCAGGCCAATAATGATGCTGGTTTATGCTGGCTTTTTCCTGCTTATGAGTTTCATAGTGTATCTCACACTCAGGAAGAATCAACGTCATTTTGAAGTGGTCTCAAAATCAAACAAGAATTTGAGAATTATCGTGGCGGCGATTCTTATGTTGCTTGCCATCATCGCTCCAATGCTGATAGCCTTGCGCTCCAGTGTGATTAATCTGCCAGAAAGCCTGACTCCGGGAGCGGTCGTGAGCATAATGCTTGGTATAACGCTCGTATTTATCGCGCTGGTTTTATTGGCTGTTTATCAGATAAATATCAAAGGCTATAGTCTGACAAACCGCATTATCGGATATATCAGCTTCCTGATAGCCGCTATGTTGCCCGGCATCCTGATGTCCAATGTGGATCGCAGCACCATGGGTATAGGCTCTGTCTATTACGTGGCCATGGCTGTGTTGATTTTGGCATACAACGCCAGAAATCTGTTCTGTCATCAGGACTAAAATCCTATATTTACAGGGAGTACTATTGCCGGATGCATCCGGGTGTACTCCCTTTTAGCTATGATGGCTTTTTTAAGAGCAGATAATAGATTCCAAAGCGTGATCTACCGCTTGGGCGGAGAGAAGCACCAGCGCTTTATCAGTGTCTATCTGGCCTGGAAGAAACTGGTGGGAGAGCTTTTGGCAGAGCGGTCTCATCCCGTAAAATTAGATAACAACGTGCTCTTCGTAGGCGTGCAAAACAGCGCCTGGATGCAGGAATTGATCCTGCTCAAAACCGATATATTAAAGAATTACAAAAGCCAATTTGGTGAAGATTTGCAAGACATAGTCTTCACAATCAGAACAGGGCACAGGAGGAGAAAATGAATACACTTATTGCCGCATCCGTGCTTTCAGCGGATTTTTCCCGTCTCGCAGATGAGATAAACCGGCTAAAAAGCGCTGATATCATACATCTGGATTTGATGGATGGTCACTTTGTCCCCAATCTCAGCTTTGGCTACCCCTTGGTATCCTGTATCCGTGGTCTTACGGATCAGCCTCTGGATGCACACCTGATGGTCACCAATCCTCAGAATTATATAGATGGCCTGTCCCGGCTGGGGGTGAGCTGGTTCTCCTTTCATCAGGAAACCGTGTATCACAGCCACCGCCTCATCCAGCAGATCAAAGATCATGGTATGAAAGCCGGCATCGCTCTGAATCCAGCTACTCCCGTCAATACCCTGGATAGCATTCTGGAGGATTTGGACTATGTGCTCGCAATGAGTGTGAATCCGGGCTATTCCGCCCAGAGCTTCATCCCTTCTGCCATAGCTAAGATCAAAGAGCTGGATCGGATCAGGAAAAGCCGTAATATGGATTTCCTCATCGAAGTGGATGGCGGCGTGAATGCACAGACCAGTCCAGCTTTAAGAGAGGCGAAAGCGGACATCCTGGTTTCAGCCTCATATATATTTGGCTCAAAAGATTACGATAAATCCATAACTACTCTCAAGGGGCAATAAAAATGTTCAATAGTCTATCCGACCGAATGGATAAGATTTTCCGTGGCCTCAAAGGCAGCGGATACCTCACCGAAAAGAACATCAAAGACAGCATGCGCGAGATTCGTCTGGCTCTGCTGGAAGCCGATGTCAATTTTAAAATCGTAAAGAACTTTATCAAAGCCGTCGAAGTTCGCGCTTTGGGTGCAGATGTGATGAAATCCCTCACCCCCGGGCAGCAGATCGTAAAGATAGTGCACGAGCAGCTCATCGCCCTGATGGACACCGAAGGCTTTGAAATGAAGGTCTATAACAATAAACTTACCAAGATCATGATGGTGGGCTTGCAGGGCTCTGGTAAAACTACCGCTTGCGCCAAGCTCGCTGCCATGTACCGCAAAAAAGGTATCAAACCGATGATGGTAGCCTGCGATGTGTATCGCCCCGCCGCCATCGAACAGCTCAAGGTCTTGGGACGGCAGATCGACATCCCGGTGGTAGCTGAAGACAGCAAAGATGTAGTCAAGATCGCCGAAGCTGCGCTCAAAATTGCCTATGCGGATTTCACTAATCTGCTCATTTTTGATACCGCCGGACGCCTGCATATCGATACCGAGATGATGGATGAAGTTGCCCGCCTCAAAGAGCATGTCAAACCGGATTACATCTTCTTCGTGGCCGATGCCATGACCGGACAGGATGCCGTGACCGTAGCCTCTGAATTTTACAATAAACTCGCCTTCGACGCCGTGATCCTTACCAAGCTGGATGGCGATGCCCGCGGTGGAGCGGCTCTTTCTATCAAAGCGGTTACAGATCGCCCCGTAGCATTTGTGGGAACTGGAGAAAAGATTCCGGATCTGGAAGTATTTTATCCAGACCGCATGGCCTCCAGGATTTTGGGCATGGGAGACGTGCTGACCCTCATCGAAAAGGCCGAAGAGACCATGGATATCGAAGAGGAAGAAAAGCTGGCCCGCAAGATGCTCAAGAACCAATTTACCCTGAATGACTTCCTCAAGCAGCTGGAGAGCATCAAGAAAATGGGCCCCCTCGAATCCGTGATCCGCATGATCCCCGGTCTGGGCTCGAAGCTTCCGGCTGATCTCAAAATCGATGACAAGGCCCTCAAACACGTGGAAGCCATCATCCAATCCATGACCCATCAGGAGAGAGAAAAGCCTCACCTGCTCAATGGCAGCCGGCGCCTGCGCATCTCCAAAGGCTGTGGTCGCCCGGTGATGGAAGTAAACCGCCTCATGCGGCAATTTGAAGACATGAAAAAGATGATGAAGAAGATGAGCACTCCCAAAGGTATGAAGCAGATGGAAGCCATGATGAAGGGGCAACAGTAAGCTCTCCTCTCCCCGCTTTCCCTTGCCTCTTCGATTGCGGAAACTGCTGGATTGCAGGCGTCTCGCCTGCAGAGCACGAGACCTGCTCTTTTTTTAAGGCCCTTGGCCTTACTGGACGCGAGACGCATCCAATCCAGCACTCATCCAATCCAGCACGCATCCAATCCAGCAAAGCACAAAGAATCAGGCTTGCCTTCACACTGGCGAAAGCCCGCTTTCAGTTAAGTTGAAACCGGCTACTCCAGCTCCATATTTGCCATTTTGAAAAAATCGCTTATCTTTATGATATACTCAAAATAAACGAATAAAGGAGCCCATCATGGCTAAAATTAAATTACATGGAAACCCTATAAATACGAATGCCGAGCTTCCCAAAGTCGGCAGCATGGCCCAAGATTTTGTCCTGACTGCTACGGATTTGTCCGATCACAGCCTCCCAGAATATAAGGGCAAAAACATTCTCATGAACATCTATCCTTCCATAGATACCGGCGTCTGTTCCACCAGCGTGCGCACCTTCAATGAAAGGGCTACAGCGATGGAGAATACGATAGTCCTGGGTATTTCCAGAGACCTTCCTTTTGCTTTGGAACGCTTTTGTGCCGCGGAAGGGATAGACAAAGTATATACTTTGTCCGAGCTGCGCTCTCGCGATTTTGGCAAAGAATATGGCTTAGAGATTGTAGATGGCCCCATGGCCGGTCTTCTGGCCCGCGCGGTGATCTTGATCGATGTAACAGGCAAGATTCGCTATACCCAGCTGGTGGATGAAATCGTGCACGAGCCGGATTATGATGCCGCGATCGCTGCCATCAAAGCTCTATAGCTTCACCCGGCTCCAAAACTCTCGCTCTCACGCTATACCTTGCCGTGGCCGAAACGAAATCCTGTGGATTGACTTCGATCAGCGGAAAAGTATTGTAGTGCATGGGAATTGCCCATTTAGGACGGATCCAGGATGCAGCTAGGGCTGCGTCCTGGATATCCATAGTGTAATTTCCCCCGATGGGAACCAGGAAATAGTCTATAGGCTGCAGCTCTGCAATTAGCTTCATATCCCCGAAGATTCCGGTATCTCCGGTGTGATAGATACTTTGATTATCAATGCTCAGGATCACGCCTGCAGCCAGCCCGGCATATTCGCCGTCCGGGGTCTGACTTCCGTGTTCTGCTGTGCAGAGCCTCACCCTGCCAAAATCAAAATCAAAGGCTCCCCCGATCTGCATGGGATGGGTGTTCAGCCCTTTTGCATCCAGATAGTTTGCCAGTTCAAACACACAGATCACGGTGGTATTCTTGCCGGCAATCTTGACAGTATCACCCAGATGATCGCCATGAGCATGGGTAACTATGATGTAATCAGCGGTTAACTCAGCTGATTTTACGGGTGAAAGCGGATTATCATCCAGAAAGGGATCGATCAAAATCCGGGTGCCGGCCTGGGTGACAATCTCAAAGGCCGAGTGTCCAAAAAATCTTAGTTTCATTATATCCTCCTTAGTTTAAGGTGCATCAAAATTGGTTTCTAACTTAATGAAATGTCTATGGGCATCAAAGGCGATGGGTGGAAGTTCATCTAAAGCAAAATAACGGGCATCGCCGGCATCGTCTCCGGCCTGCAATATGCCGCCTATGACCTTCATCTTGAAGCCAATGCTCAAAGTGCGCAGATAGATGGGGCTATAGCCATAGAACCAATCTATGCAATACTCCACCTCTCCAATGAGCCCGGTCTCTTCTTGCATTTCTGCGATGGCGTTTTGTTCGGGAGTCATATCGATCTCCACATACCCGCTGGGCAGTGCCCACATGCCGGCTTGAGGCTCGCAGAGTCTTTTTATCAAAAGAATCTCATTCGCTTCGTTTTGCACAAAGATAGCAACAGCCGGAATGGGGTTTTTGTACAGGATAAAGCCGCAAGCCATGCAAATAGCTCGCACTTTGCCTTCACGGTCATTCTTCAGCTCCAGTTTACCGCCACAATTCTGACAGTATATGGCATTTTGGTACAGGTCAATTACATTCTTTACGTCTTTCATATCTACAAGTTAATTGCCTTAGCTTTGTTGTCAAGTTTTTGCTAAGGTTGAATTGAACTTAACTGAAAGCCAGCTTTCGCCACCGAAGATGAAAGCTTCAAATAAACAGGCGAGTTTGCAGCATTGGATGCGTCTCGCGTCCAGCAAGACTGGAAGTCTTGAAACAAGAGCAGTTTCCGTGTTCAGCAGGCGAGCTTACTGGATTGGATGCGTCTCGCGTCCAGCAAGACTGGAAGTCTTGAAAC
>JALNWR010000096.1 GCA_023230795.1 Candidatus Cloacimonadota bacterium | reverse complement strand
TAGATAGCAAACTACAGCTACACAAGATTATAGAGTCCTGTAGGGACGGCATTTCAGATAGCAAACACCGACCAGTTCATAATCAGACTCTCGTAAAATGGGGGTATGCCTGTTTCAGATTTACTTGACAGAAGCTCTTGCTTTTGTGCTGATGTAATCATGGATTTAAAAAAGAGCTATTTGATTGCAGATGGACAATATCCCCTGGTGTGCACAGACCTTGTGCACGATGAGATCATTCTGTACAATCTGGATAAAGAGGCCCAGGCTCGGCTTTTTGCAGAATTTGAGCGCATCACCGCAAAAAAGATAGACCGGGAAAGCAAACTGGAGGCTCTCTCCGGAGGCCAGAAGGTAGTGCTGATGGCGCTTTTGGCGCTTTTATCACCAGCACTCAGGATAGAATTTGTGCATTTGACTCACTCTCTGGATCAAGATAAAGCCTCGCAGATCCTTGATTTGATCCGGCAGAGCAGCAAAGAAATAGTACTCAGGGAGAGCTCATGATTTCTCTGCCTGCAGGCAAAAGAGATATCTGGCCGGGCTTTGCCCTTAGCTGGAAAAATCCCCTCAGCTTTCAGATGGGCAAAAGCTACTATCTCAAAGGTGACAATGGCAGCGGCAAAAGCAGCTTTATCCACAGCGTTCTGCTTCCTGCTTTATCTGGCAGAAAAGACCTCTATGTGCTATGCTTGCAGCAGCAGATGCATCTGCAGATCTATGCGCTGAGAGCTCAGGCAGCGATCTTCCGGCCGGGCTTTGCGATCCGCAGCGAAGAGGATGTCTGGCGCTATCTCTGGCAGGATTTGGCTAGCAGGCAGGACGAACTGCCGGTATATGTAGTCGCAGATGAAGCGCACAGCCTGGATATTCCCCAGGACATCCAGAGGCCGATCTGTTTGATCTACAGCTCTCACCGCTATCAATTACCAGAGACTCACATATTGGATTTTGTTCAGGTAAGCCCGCAAGAGACGGTTATCCATGCTTAAGCTAATTCTGGCTTCGCTGCTCTTTCTGCTGTATTGCATCGCTTTCGGCATTATCTGGCTGCACAATGTTCCTCTGCAATTCATCGCTTTGGGGCTCACTGTGCTGCTTTCGTTTATCATTCTGGGAGCTCGCAAGCTTGGGCAGCAATTGCTGATTCTGTTGCCATTTGTGCTGATGCTTACTCTGGTTTACGCCGTTTTCATCCTGCTTGGCATCAGCCCAAAAGATACGGTGCCCCTGGGCTATTGGGTGCATTACGGCCTGCCCCGGGTGCTGCTACTGCTAAGCTCAATCCTGGCCTTTCGCCTATGTTACGCTTATGTATCTGTGGATGATCTGATCCGTTCGGATTTGAGCATACACCGGATCAAGTATCTGATCTTGGGCAAGATTCTGTACAGTGCGGCTTTTCATTCTCACGCTCAGATCAAGCTCTGGCAAGAGCTCAGCCCCAGTATGAGGCAGCCGCCCAAGGGCTTTCAGCAGCGGTTTAAGCGAGCCCTTGCCGCCACTCTTGGTTTGGTGCTCTTTACTCTCGCCGAAGCTGAAACTAAGGGTGAGAAAATCGATAATCTCATTCAAAACTGTCATAAGGAGTTATGATGAAATGGTATTTCACGGTCGGATTCACCGTATTGGTGATGGTTACCACTCTTCTGATCCGCATTCCCGTTCCCGGAGGCGGATACTTTAATTTTGGGGATGTCGTCATCGTGTTTTGCGGACTTTATGCCGGGCGCAGGAGCGCACTGATAGCCGGGGGTGTGGGTTCGGCTTTGGCAGACCTGATCGGCTTCCCTCTATTTGCTCCCATCACTCTGGTGGCCAAAGCTTTATTGGGGCTATTTGCCGGTATGGGAAAAACAGCCGGAAGCTGGATGAAGAATATCTGGCCTTTGATAGGAGCATTGATGATGGTAACGGTGTATTTTGCCGGCACCTGGATCATGCCCAGCTTTGGCAAAGCCGCCGCTGTGGCCGATCTCCCCGCCAATCTCTTGCAAGCTGGCTTTGGCTTTGTGGGCGGGAGATTGCTTTTTGCAGCCTATACCAGAATCGAAAGTCTATCCTGATCGCCAGAGCCTTGCTGGCTTGCAATCCATGCTTGCCCTTCTGGCAAAAGAGCTTATCATATCTTATAGTTCAAAATAAACTCATAAGGTGGAAATTATGACGATACCTTTTAATATGAAACGCATGAAGGAAACTGAACTCCATTACCCCCAGCGTTTTGCTACCATGCTACAGAAGGACTACGGTCTGATCTTTTACAATGAAGGCAACAAATCCTCCCAAGAGAGTAATCATGCTGTGATCAGAGACCATATTGGCATCGAAAGCAGCATCCGCGATATCGTTTCATTTTACAAATCCAAAGGCATCAAACCCTGCCTCTTTTCTGCTCTGGAAGCTGACGAACTGCCCAAGATAAGACCCTCCCTGGATAAACATGGCTTTCAGCTTGAATTCAAGGAGCATGAGTATTTCTTGCATGATCATGAAGGCAGCCTGCGCCCGGCAGGTGATCTTGTGATCCGGCGCCTTAAAAAGCTGAATATCGACATCATGGAAACCATCGCCCTGGAATATGGTGGAGACTGGACTATCAAAGTGGTGGAGCGGCACCTGCTCTATCCCACCTACCACCTTTTGGCTGGATTTTATGCCGGAGAATTGGCAGCCCTGGCCTCGGTGAGCATCTATGCCGGTTACAGCAGAGTCTCAGATATCTTCACCAGAAAGAAATTCCGCGGCAGAGGATATGCCGGCACTATGATTCACCATCTGGTAGATTACCATCGCGGCCTTTCCCAAAACTATCTCTACCTCATATCGGAAGATGCCGGCACCACTAAAGTTGTGGAAAAAGGAGGTTTTAGCAGATTGCCTCTGGATTTCCAGACTTGGGTGGCTACCAAAGAAACCTGATAGTTTCAGCTTTTCAAGAGCTTCTCCAGACCGTTGAGCCGGATTTGGATGATCAGAGTCGTATTCTGTGAGATTGCGAGCCTTTCAGCCTCCCGGTCTGCAAGGCAAGTTAAGCTACTGGTAATATTCATGCTTATGGAACGATATTTGCATCTTAACATAACCACACAATAAGTTTAATAAAATTGTGGCTGTTCAGCTTCGATAAGGAGGTTTATTATGAAGTGCATTGTTAGCCTTGTTGCCCTAATGCTGCTCTGCGGCAGCGTCTTTGGCATTATTTGGGAGCCTGCTCCCCAGCTCATCGGCGATGCTGCAGTCAGCTTTGCCGGAGAGCCTGCCGTACAAGCGGTGGGAGATACCATCTATATCGCCTATCTGTCAAGGATAGACGATGATCATTCCTGCCTAAACTTCACGAAATCACACTCTGGCAGCAGCTACACCATCCAGGTGATGGACCCTCTGGAATTCCCCATCAGCTCCGCTCCCGGAGCTCCCAGTCTGGTGCTGGACCTGCCCAAGATCACAATTATGGTAAAAGGAGAGGACTTTCTGTATCAAAGCCACTCAGCCGATTTTGGCATGAACTGGACTTGCCAGAGGCTGGATGAAGGCTTGATCGAAAGCAACGACCCCTATCCTTTGATGTCCGCAATAGCTACAGGCACCAGGAATTTCACCGTGAAATCCCAAGCCATTGATTCTTGCATGCTTTTTATGAACCAAGATAAATCAATGAATGATACGAATGTTTACTTTTCCGGCAAAGACGTGATCAGCGGTCCTGTGATGGTAAATTCTGATCTGCGCATCAAACAAGCTGGAGGGGGGTACAATAACGGCTGGCCCACCTTTCACGAACCGGTAACGCTCGCCGGAAACGTGATTAGCTCTCCCTCAAGTTATCCTGTGAATCAGGTTTTCCAGGGCGGATTGATCGAAAATGCGGCTCCGGAGCTCTTTCGCCCCAATCTTGAACTGTTTAAATACGACTTTCTGTCAGACGCACAAGTGATCGGGCAGGATGATGAAGATTGCATCTATCTGATGGAGGTGGATGGGACAAACTTTACCATGTGGAAGGGCACTATTACTCAGCCTTACACTGTTAATGCCGATGTCTATGCCCCTTATCCCAGTGTAGGCGGCACTCCTTTATTCAGCAACAGCTTCACCGTAGTGGATACTATATGGTCCGATACTTATTTTGGCATTTTGTTTGAAAAGCTCTTCGTAAAAGGTACCCTCTGGCTCAAGGGCACTTTTAGCGGCCAGCACAGTATCTATTGTGATTCTGATATCTATCTGATCGGAGATATCCTGCTCAGTAACACGACCCCTCCAAACTCACCCGATCCGGACTCTTATCCTAACCCTTCAGAAAAGGTCAGCCTGATCAGTGATAAGCAGATCATCATCAAATACGGTTACAGGCACCCGGCGGATTCTGTGCGGATACATCCCAATATCGGTGCTGATAACGAGTATCCAGCTCCCTTCGGGGGAGGGGTTTTCATCTATGCAGACCTCATCGCACTAAATAAGGATCCTGATAATTCTCGCCGTGACGGAATGTTCACTTTTGAATACCAGCATCCGCATCCTTCCGTCCCTGCAGTGAACATGACATTCGATACAGAATCTTACTATTTTGACTGGATAGACCTGCATCGCAGACATTATCCTCAGACTGCAGCCAACCCCTGGCCTCACAATATAGACTACCCCTGGTACAATCCTCTCTGGCCGGAAAAAGCACCTTACCTGGAAAGGGGGACAGTGAATCTTTGGGGCAGCCTATACCAAGAGCGGCAGGGTTACTTGCACAGATCACGCAATGATGCTGAATACCCCAGCGGCTCGGGC
The DNA here is from genome assembly GCA_023230795.1 of Candidatus Cloacimonadota bacterium. GTDB lineage: Bacteria > Cloacimonadota > Cloacimonadia > Cloacimonadales > Cloacimonadaceae > UBA5456. The sequence continues at coordinate 4,892 of JALNWR010000096.1, read as the reverse complement.
ATCTGGGATATCGATCTGGATATGTGCGGAGGGCCTGTGAACACGAATCAGGTGAATGACCCCGTGATTCCAGACCTGATCTATGGTGCGGGAAACTACCCTGGAGCTTTAGGAAGCGGAGTGGGTTATAAAAAGTGCTTTAACCATGATTCCCGCAGCTTTGACAATATGCCCCGCACTGATATCTGGGGCCTGGGCGCCCTGGTCACTGAATCTGTCGGTTTTGACTACCCTTCTTCTGTAGTAAAATGGCATAAGCTAAATAAACCGGTAGTGCATAAATCCATGGACCAGATAGACGGAGAATATCTGTATCATCTGAATAATACACTGTTTACAGATGAAGCGGCTTATCCGCAAGACCTGCCGGAAGATTGGGAGATCGTCCAAGCCAAGCTCCTGGCCGACGGCAATGTCATCACCCTGCAAAAAAGCAGCCAAAATCAATCCTGTCGCCTGCAGATCTCAGACCTGGAGCAGAGCAGCCCCAGCGTGATCCATACCTCGCCCTATACGCAGGATTATATCTCCCTACATCGCATCTGGGATGGATTCCTCTTTGTGATTCCCGCAGATGCAGACAACGCTGCCACGCTGATTCGTCTGGATGAAAATGGCGGGATCGTTTCCACGAGTGATACCCTGCCTCTTCCTGTCGATTTCGGATCAGAGCCCTTATATGATTCCAGGATCGCTTTGAGCACCCCCGAGCCCGGCCTCCTGCATGCCTGTTTGTGGGCCAAAGATGCGCCCGAAGGCTCTGCTTTCTGGCACCTTCAGGGCAATATAGACCCTCTCTCTGCGGATGATCCTGCCATCGTGCCCTCCGCACTGTCCCTGAGCTGCTATCCGAATCCCTTTACTGATACTATCCTAATGGAAGTAAAATCTCCCCGGAGTCAGCCAGTAAAGATAAATATCTACAATGTGAAAGGACAGAAGGTGAAGACCTTGCAGCTGGGCACGCAAAGCGGCGCCGGACAAATCACCTGGAATGGTAATGATGAGAAAGGTCAGCCGGTGGCTCAAGGAATATACTTTGCCAGAATCGCCGATGCACAGCACAGCAAGACCACAAAGTTACTGAAAATCAAATAATCTAAGCTTACTAACGATAGAGTTAGGGGAGTTCCTGATTACAGAGCTCCTCTAACTCTAATCTTTCTAAACTTTCTAAACTATCTAAACCTTCTCAACCCTCTAACGCTCCCACTCTGCCTCAAAATTGACTTCCGGCACAAAATCGTAAAATTGCCAATAGTAGATATCCCACTCGTCCTGCGTGCTTTGTTCCGGATTTGCAAAAGGATAGTGCAAGAGCTTGCTGCCCTGGGGCAGACGCAGGCTATAGCTGGCATAGGCCAGCGGTTTTCCCCAGGTCAAAGCCGATAGCAGCACATAAGAAGCCTGACTTCCCTGTAAGCTTTGCTGATAGCGGATGCGGATGGTCTCATAGCTTTGGGGCTGCATGCTGAGCTGAAACCAGAAGCCTTGCGGGCTGATCTCAGATACGGCGAAGCTTTTCTGCTGCTCTTCTATGCTCACGCTCACCTGCATAGCCCGGCTTTGTTTTTCATTTGCCGGCACGGGGAAGAAGATAGCCTGCTGAAGCGCCTTAGTGCCGCTATTGTAAAAGCCAAAATCGCCCTCAAACAGCCAGAGACTGTCTTGCACGGTGAAGCTCAGCTGCTCCGTCTCAAAGCTGAGCCCTCTGCCTTGCGCTGGCAGGAAAGCGGGGAAAGTGCTCCAAATCAAGATCAGCAAGAGGGTAGACAGCTTTGCTGGATACGACGTTTTGCTGGATTCGATGTTTGCTGGATTGGATGCGTCTCGCGTCCAGCAAGGCCGGAGGTCTTGAAAAATGAGCAGATCCCAGGCCCTGCAGGCGAGACGCCTACAATCCAGCAGATCTACCCGGTTTTCAATCCTCTGAGCAACTTTCAGGTAAACTCCAGCTTTTATAAAAAACCGCAAACAGCTCAGGCCTTCATTTCAACATGATGAATCTTGCCAAATCCAGAGCATTATCCCCCTGCACAAGCTGCAGAAAATACACTCCGCTATTCAGCTTGGGCGGTTGCCAGGACTTGGTGAACGGATATTCTCCCACCATCCGGCCTTTGACGTCAAAAAGGCGTATCTTGTCAAAATGGGCCTCGCTTTCGCCCAGATCAAGCTGCATTTTCTGCTCTGGCTTGATCACATTGGGGCTCAGCTTCAGGCTTACTGCCGGTATTTCCTGATGCGCATCTTGATTGGAAACGGCTTGCAGCACCACATTATACACATAGCATCCGGCCGGTTCGGCATAAAGCTGCTCATCAAAGACCAGCTCATCGGTTACCGGATGGCGGATTTGTAATCGGGTTCTGGCACAGGGCAGAATCAGCTCTATCATCCCTTCTGCATCGCTATGTGCCCAGGGGGTCCAGGCACCTTGATAGTATAGCGGAATATTCGCTGCTGGCGTCCCGTCTTGATATTTAGTATAGACCGTGATGATGGACCTGGTGCTACTGTCGTATTCTGCCACCATATCCGGATGATCGCTTTTTGCCCAAAATTCGAGATATTCGAACCCGCCCGGGTCAATCAATCCGGTCTGATAGATGCTTTGCGTGGAGATCAAGGGACTAAGATTGACATCGCCACCCGGCCCCCAGCTTACCTGCTCTGTTGACGAAAACCCGCCTTCAAACTGGAGCTGTAAAAAACCCGATTCAGGACTAACGCCCAAATCAGGCATCAGGGCATTGAGATTGATGGTTATAGGATAAGCCTGTTCATCATTCGGTAGGTCCAGCACGGGATTGATCGAATTTACGCCATCGCTGATCGTAATTTCATGGTCTGAGAACATACAGCTTTCCCAGCCAAATTGCAGCATGAGATCGCCGCTATCATCAAACCAGAATTGCTGGATTGCTCTGGGAACCATAGGATTAGCCAAGAGCAGCACTGCAGCGGAAAAAAGCAGTAACATAAATATCTTACGCATTTCATACCTCCTTTAATTAGGTGAAACACAGCTATTTACTAACAAACTATACATGCATAATTTGTTCCATAACACACAGTGACTCCACCGCTTCTTAGCGGATCAGCAATACTTTTGAAATGGCCTGACTATCCCCTGCTTTAAAGCGGATAAAATATACTCCCGCAGGCAGCGATATACCGGCAGAATCCCGGCCATCCCAGCTTAACTGTCTCTTCCCAGCCCCCAGCTCCTGCTGATACACCTTCTCACCCCGGAGATTGTACACCGCAGCTTTGATAGAGGCTCCCGCTTTGGCATCCAGGGCGATATTCACCTGATTGCGAAAGGGATTGGGATAGACGTTATCTACTCTGAGTGCGGGCACAGCCTGGGCGATATCGTCTTCATTGGCAATTCCCGGATTCCAGATGCGATTTACATATTCGGGATGATCCACAAAGGGATTGCGGTTATACTGAAAGCCATGCAGGGCGTCGTTTCTGCTTTGCTCTGCTGCATCCGGAGGGTCTGAATAATGCCACTGTATCATAGTGTCAAGCATGTTTACACCCCCTTGATACAGCGAATCGCCATAGCGGGTATAAAAATACAGGATGGCTCTGGCCGTATTGCCGCGATATTCCGGATTTACCTGAAAAACAGTGTGTTGCCAATTGTCATAACCCCGATAGCTTTGCAGGGGAGTATGGCTGTAATACACATCAGAAGCGGCAGTACTGGCCACATTGCCAAAGGGCAGGTTGCCCCGCGAGGAGTTTACCTGCATGGTAGTGATAAAAAGGTGATGAAGATCGGCCTTTTTTACCGAAGAGGATGGATTAAACCAGCTTTGTGCGTAGGTATGCTCGGTATTGGGACTGCTCTGCCCGGAATAGCTACTGCTGATATTATATGTTTCTCCGGTATAAACGCAGGTGACTTGTCCGTTAACGTTATCAAGCTCTTGAAAGAGGAAGACTTTAGCGCCGCTATAGCTGGAATAAGTATTGGTCGAGATCAAGTTTCTCAGTGCATAGAGCAGATCATCCCCCGTGAGGTCATCCACACCATCATAATAATCTGCGCCAGCGCCAAAAGCCAGCAGCAGGACGAAGAGGGTGCATATAGTTTTTATCTTTATATTCATGTTACTTTCCTTTTATACGTAGATGGGCTTGCGCGGAGGCAGGGTAAATAGTTCAGTTTCGATGAGCTGTACCAGGATATGCAGGATCATGGTATGAATCTCCTGCACGCGATCGCTCTTGGGATATGGCACGATCAGTTCATAATCCGTGCTTCCGGCTATCTCTCCTCCGGAGCCGCCCAAAAGTGCCACGGTAAAGCAGCCCAGCTTCTGAGCCATAGCCAGGGCTTTGATCACATTGGGGGAATTTCCGCTGGTGGAAAGGCCTATCACCACATCACCAGAGTGTGCATAAGCTCTCACAGCCCGCGAAAAGACCTCATCAAAACCGTAGTCATTGGCCACACAGCTGATATGGGAAGGATCGCTGATGGCGATGGCGGCCAGAGGCTCCCGATCCTGATAATAACGGCCGGTAAGCTCTTCGGCAAAGTGCATGGCGTCGCACATACTGCCGCCATTGCCAAAGATGATTACCTTGCCCTGCTCGCGATAGCTCTGGGCGATCCTCAGCCCGATCTGCTCGATAGTCTTCAGGTTCTGCTCCTGGGCACAAAAGCGCTGCAGCTCGGTTTGAGCCGCCGTGAAAGCTGTCTTGATCATTTCTTGCATTTTATTTATCTTCCTTACGATTTTTGGAGTTTACATGAAAGATGATTGTTTGGAGTTGAAGCGCCATACGGAGTCTATACATATACTACCAATTACTTAGGCGCTTTGACTTCAAAGAATCTGACTTTCATTCCCGGTGGCGAAAGTCGGCTT
>JALNWR010000095.1 GCA_023230795.1 Candidatus Cloacimonadota bacterium | reverse complement strand
TTACAACCATATACAGGATTAGCAATTTGGCCGAAATGGCTAAAAAACGCCTGTTTTTGGGGGTAAAAAATAGCCAAATGGTAAAGATCGGTTAAAGATAGCCCCTATTATTTTTGGCAAGCGTTTGATATTGGCCTGACCGATATATCAGGCAAACTCCCAAACTCCAGAACCTGAAAACTCGAAAAACCCAAACCTCTAATATATCCAAAAAAATCCGTTCGATCCGTTCAATCCGCGTTCTATAAAAAGCCGCTTTCGTCTAAGCTCCAAGCCATCTGCGCTTGAGCCTGATCTCTGGCATAAAGGGGCTGTATTCGCTATCCATCTCCGCCAGCTGCTGTCTGATGATGGCGCGGCAACGCAAGGCCGGGGTGAGGATGTATGCTTCAAACTCTTGAGCAGGAATATCGGCTGCCTTCTGTGCATGCGGATACAGGAGTTTGAGGTAGGCACTGCAAATCTTGAGCACAGCTTTGGTATCTCTGGTATCGGCATTCTTGGGGATCTGCAGGGCTTCTTTGACGATCTCGCTATACACGCTTTCAAAGCGCAGCATATGCATAATTTCGGCAAAATATTCGCTATTGAGGGCGTAGCCTCGCAGTTTTAGGTCTTCTGTAAAACGGTAAAGAATCCAGCCGGGGATGAAGCCGTGGATTCTATCAATCAGGGCAGAGGATTGGAAGAAGGAAGGCAGATGCCGGAAGAACTCCCGGTGCTTGGGCTGAAATCTGCTATTCAGGGCAATATTGCCCAGCAGCATGAGGCCGCAATCTGAGATATTCTGATAGTGTCCCACTACGATCTTGCCGTTTTCCAGGTAGTTTTTGAAGGCACCCAGGATGTCTTCTTCGCTGGCAAAGCGCAGGGTCTCAATCTCGTCCAAAGCCAGAAAGTCGTAGTGATGAATGATGCCGGGGCTGCGTGTGTTTAGATTATAGAAGATGCCGGCGCGGGTCACGATGCCACCGCTTACGGTCCAGGAGTATTTCGAGAGGTTGTTAAATACGTAGGATTTGCCCGTCCCCTTGGGTGCAAGCTCGATCATATTGAGATTCGGCTCTACATACACCAGCAGGCGCGAGAGATAGGTAAGCTTTTTATTTAGGCTGAAGTTTCCTTTGCCGCTGGTATAATCGGGATTGGTCTCCATAGAGCGAATCAAAAGGTCGATCCATTCCAGAATGCTAAATTTGCTCCTGGCGGCCAGAAAGTAGTCCAGATTCACCTGATATGGCTCGAAAGGCTTGAAATCCGTAAGCTCCACATAGCCGTTTTTAGTCAAGGATGGAGGTATATAACTCAGGGTTAGGATGCCCCACACTTCGCCTTCATGCAGATGCTGGATCTTGTGTTCGGCCATGGATTGCGAGACGATGCCCTCTTTTTTGCCAATGCCCAGGTCCGGGATGCTAAAGCTCATCTTGCCATTCAGCAGATCGGTGCTAATGATCAAGCGAGAAAAGATTTGCAGGGGTTGCCGTGAATGCAAAAGACGCCTGCGGAGATTGCTGCCCTTACGGGGCACTTTTTCTTCGATGAAGGCCAGGCAGGCCTCCTTATCAAAAGTGCCATACTCCGAGAAGCATTTGATCAGCCAGTCTTTGACAAACGAGGGTAAGTTACGCCCAGTAAATACAGTATAAGCTTCGGGGTCTTTATACACGGATTCCAGCGGGAAGTACTGCTGAATCTTCTCATCCAGAGGAATGGCGATTTGCTGCGAGGAAGGCATCGGGCTCAAAGGTTGGCTCAAAGGTCAAAGAGTTTATGGATGCTGGTTTCCTGAAATCCGGCTGCATCACTGACGCTGGAATCCTCTGACGGCTCTTCCTCACCAAAATCAGTCTCGGTGAATAGATTTTCCGTAAAAGACACCGGCATCTTTCCGCTATGTGCATACATATCCATGATTTCGATGTAGATGCGGATGACCTGGCGAATGGGTTTGTGGCTGGCATCAATGGTTTTGATAGCGTCTTTCACAAAGGTATCCGGGATGGGGTATTGCCAATCGATGGCCTGATGGTGAATTTCCAGAAGCTGGTCCAAGAGGAGGACAAGCTCCTTTTTATGCACCGGTGCCAGCACGAGATTGTGCGAATCCGTAGCAAAATCAAAGAATCTCTGCATCTGAGCGGCGGCTTCGGTGCCCAGGCGTTCCTCAGCCAAAACCGGCATCTGCGTGGCGTCGTTCTTCTTTTTACCAAAGAAAACCTCGTCCTGCAAAGCCTTTACTGATGCAGCCAGAGTGTAGATGGGAAGCTGGTGCTGCTTACTCCAGTTCAACAGCCAGTTCAGATTTTGGTAGGATTTGAGCCGGGCTACTTTCCCCAGTTTGCCGGTTATTTCCAGTTCATCTATCAGGATCACCCAAGCCTTGTATCCCAAACCCTGCAACAAATAGGGCAGGAATTCAAAGAAACTCAAGAGATGCTCCTTTTGCGTGAAACGGGGCAATAGCTTGAATTCCGGTTTAAAGTGCTGGCGGCAGATGGCTTTGGCGCGGGTGAGATTCTCTTTTTTACCCATCAGGGCATTGTAGAGCAGGATCATGCTTTGCGCATCGTAACGTGCAAAGGCCTTAAAAACATAGGTGGGCAGCGGATGGCAGAGTTTCTGAGCAATCTCCGGCAGCTTTTGCAAAAAGTACTGCGGTAGCGTGTCTGAGGTGAGTGGATTGAGCAAACCGGGGATTTTGGCATCCGGCGTGCGCAGATGCGAGGCCAGGGCCGGGAAAAGATTCATGTGATTACTCAGGTTCAGATTCCGGCTCAGTGAGATGTAGCTCACGGCAAAGCCACGATCCAGGATCTGCTGTTCGATAAGCTTGAGCAGATGCGTTTTGCCCTGGCCATATTCACCCCATACCAATCTACCTTTGGGACTGATGCCGCTTTCCAGCAAGCTCAGGTCTTTATCGATCTTCTCTACCAGGTGGTGTCTGAGATCGGTGGTGGCATCCACGGTGATGCGAGAAGGGATGCCGGCCCGTATGGCTTCCAGCATCAGGATATAATCAGTTTTATTCATCTTCGTAAAGCTCCTGTGGCGATAAACTTAGCCTGCTCTGCACCAGAAACCTGAAATTGGAGAAGGACTCATCCAATAAATACAGGTTTTCTGCATAAGCTTCGGGAATACGGTGCGATAGCTTCTGAAGCTTATCCGCAAGCTTGGTGATTTCACCTTGGTGGGTAGCCTCGGCCAGGATGGCATTGGCATCGATGAGATCGGCATAAGGATTGAGCGCATCTTTTCTCTGAAATCCAGGCTGAATACGCATCCACAGGGCATGATAGCTCTGCAAACCGTAGCGTTCATTATCCAAAATCTCATCATCACCGGCGATCAAAAAGAGGGTATGATGAAAGAAATCCAGATCGTCGATCAATTGCCGGAAGAGCTCATAGACATCATTGCGCCGCATAGGAGTGTAGCGAATTTGGGCTCCCGAACCCGGCAAAATTGCCTCGATCTGATCAAAGAGGATCACCACGCCCTTAAACCCGCTTTGCAGGATGAGTTCGGTGAGCGAATACAGCCAGATTCTGGCATTGCTCTTGTTCAATATCTCATACAAGCTGCTCTGCACCTTGCTGCTACGTTCTATTTTCTGGCCTTTGAGCCAGCTGCTGGCCAGAGCTTCCGTATGGCTGTCTTTTTCCACCACGGCTTCGCTGAAAATATGCAGGAATTTGCGGAAAGAGAAACCGACTCCGATCTGATTGACTACGTTGTTGATGGCAATGCGGATCTGACGCTTGGCGTCGTGTGGGCTAGCGTTTTCACGCTCACAGATGAATTCGGTGAGACTGCCCTGGAAGGGTTCAAAATCTTCGTAAATGTAGCCCAGCTCCAGCAGAATCTGCCAACTGAGTGTGCGTGCCAGCTCTGCGGTGTTAAATTGCTCTGCCACGGATTTGTAGAGTTGCACGGGATCGCTGAGAAAGAAATCCAGCTCCATCAAGTTCAGATAAAGCACGAAATACCCGCTGGCCACGGCCTTCACCCGGATGTATTGCAAATAGTGGGATTTACCTGTGGCAGGAGCACCGTGCAGGATTTTCACCTTGCTGCCGCCATGCGCAATCACCTGATTCAAGCAGTAGTCCTGCATCAGGTCCAGCCATTCATGCGCTATGCACAGGTGCCGGATCAAATGCTCACTGGTGGGAGGCAAGCCTCTTTGCAGCGTGCTAAGGTCCTCTGGAGATAGTTCTATCATCGTTATCCCTCTTTGTGGATGGTGAGGGTGGAGGCTTTCATAGTGTCGCCGGAGGGGGTTTTGATGATATACATTTTACGCACATCGCGGCTAAATCCATATTCGATGCTATAGGGAGCAAAGGATTCCGGGGTATCAATCAGACGTCCCAAATCCCACAGAAAGTTTTCGATCTTATAATCCGAGGAGCCTACAGCGATGGTGAAAAGATCAAACATATCCTTCAGACTCACCGCATAACCGTATTTGGTTTCGTGGCAGGCATATTTTTTGGCATTGGCATATCCATAAGCGCGCAAGAGGCGTTTGAAGAAACCACTTACATTGAAAGAGTAATTCAGTTTTTTGTAGGTCTGCTCCAGCATCTTGGTCACTTTATTCAGTTCCAAATCGCTAATGCGTTTCTTTTTGCGGCCGATATTGAGCTGGATGTGGTAATCTTCCACATTGATCACGATTTCCATGGGGCCGATCAAGAGCGTGTTATCCACCACATCCGGATTGATTCCTTTGTCTGTCAAAGCAGTTAGCAAATCCTGCAGATAGCTATCATTGCTGGCATATTGGCCTTGCAGGTCTTCAAGCTCAGGAATAGCCGTCTTTAGATAGTCATTTACATTGTCCCAAAAGCCATCTTGCAAAGCATGGATAGCGGCGATGGATTTTTGAGCAATCTCGATATTATGATTTTTGAAAGAGTTTAGTAGCGCAGTGTAACTGGCATGTAGTTTCTGCATTTCTTTAGATTTCAGCATATTTACTCCCAAGGCTTTTTTGCAAAACAAGTAATAGCCCAAATCCTGTCAAGGTTTTTCGTCATTCAGGCATTCCCCCATTTTACGAGAGTCTGATTATGGACTGGTCGGTGTTTGCTATCTGAAATGCCGTCCCTACAGGACTCTATAACCTTGTGTAGCTGCAGGTTGCTATCTGAAATGCCGTCCCGGGACTCAAACCATTATGTAGCTGTCGATTAGTATCTAACTGGGCAGAGCTGTGACAAATCTTCAGTGCCGGGCTCACCTGCGGCTGAGCTGCCTGGGGCGCCGAACTCGGATTCGGTCAGGGAATCGGAGTTCCCCAGCCAAAGCCAGACTCCACGTAAAACCCTAAGCGTTCTATAAAGCAGAAGAATATATGAAATAGCCTGTCTGCTGGATTGGATGCGTCTCGCATCCAGCAAGGCCGCAGGCCTTGAAAAATGAGCACGTCCAGTGCACAGCAGGCGAGACGCCTGCTATCCAGCAGCTCTACCCGTCAGGGGGATGTTTTATGTCCTCTGAACAGTTTTTCATGTAAATCTTACTGAAAGTCAGCTTTCGCCACCGACGATGAAAGCCTGATTTGTTAAGCTTCGCTGAAATACCCTGTCTGCTGGATTGGATGCGTCTCGCATCCAGCAAGGCCGTAGGCCTTGAAAAATGAGCACGTCGAGTGCACAGCAGGCGAGACGCCTGCTATCCAGCAGCTCTACCCGTCACAGGGATGTTTTATGTCCTCTGAACAGTTTTCATGTAAACTCCATTTTTATTGAATCCTAAGCTTGACAGTTAGAAACTGCAGGCTGTAATGATGGAAAAGGGATGTGAACTCCATTCATCTTTCATGTAAACTTCTAACGGCAGCTATATGAGATCAATATCCTCGCAGATCAAGGCATTGATTTGCGCTATGCTCAATCCCGCTTCACCATTATAGGCGTTGTAGTTTCTAAACAAATCGATATTGCTTTCATCGATAAAATCCTTGATCGGGGTTACGTGCTTCAAATCCTGCAATCTGCCTGTATAGATCATGCCGTTGAAGATGTCTTTCAAGCGGAAGTCCTGATATCCCAGGGCATAAATGCTGTCGTCCGGCAGCTCTCCAAACGGGCTTCCGATCAGGTCAAAGCCGATTTCGTGATAGCGGGGATAGAGGCTTTGCTCGATGATTCCTTTTGCGGGAGCGATACTGCCTTCTACCACAATCTGGCTTTCCCAGGGATCGTGAAAACAGATATTGAAGACCTTATTGCCATAAGCTTCGTGCAGATAATTGCCGAATCTGACTATCGGGAAGCCATTGAAGCTCTTGCGGCCATCTATAATTTTGGAATCCGGTTCCCGGTAGTGAGTAAAAGCGTGATGCGAACCCATGATGGCCAGGATTTTTGTGTGGCCGGCGGTATATTGGGCATCGATAACTTCCTTCCAGTGCAGTTCATTGCAGCCCTTCCAAATCTCGCGGATTTCCTCAGGATTTGGCTTTCTACCTGTGGTATTGCAAATCTGATTGTAAAGAGGCCAGTTTATAGAATCATTCAGTCCGATAATGCGGATTTTCCGCTCCTGCGAGAGCTCTTGATTGGCTTGCCAGACCAGCTTGAATACATCCATGTACTCGTGGTATCCAAATAGAGATTCTTGCTTGATCATGATCGTTTTAGCCAGGCTTTCATCAAAGAACGATTTGCCCAGCAAGCCATCCAGCAGAGCCTGATCTTCCCTTCTGGCAAATTCATAGGCGATGACGCGGATTCCCTTTTCGCCAAGTTTGGGGATGAGACGGTGATACAGCTCCAATTGCTGCTTCACATAGTGCATTTCGCCCAAAAGGACAATGTCGTGCTCTATAAACTTGGACAGCACATAGTCCTCGGATCTGTTAGGATGCTCTGCAAGGTAGTTAAGCAGTATCTCTTTCATCTTTCTCCTATTTTATTATGCATTGGCTTCCGCTTAGGATTTATCTGAAAAGCTTAATTAGTTCCATGAAGTCGATGTTGATGCCCATGTCATCCGATTTATATGGCTTTTCTGGGGGCTCCGAACCCCAAACCCAGGAAAATCCCCTGAAAGGTGAGGTCCAATTATTATAGTAAAAAGCTAAGATGTTTTTGTAATGCAGCTTGATGCCAACGCCGTAGTTTAAGCCCAAGCCGCTGGGATGAATAAATTCATTGGTATCTTCGTAATATGTGTGGGAACCTCTAAGAAAGAAGGTATCAAAGAGCCAAATCTCATAACCGTAAGAGTCATAGTCCGGGTTTTGAGAATCGAGCGCTTTCATCTGAGCAGAAAAATAGCGCAGAGCCAGGGCATCATCAAACCAGATTATATGTTTAAAAGGCAGATTTTTTGTGAACTTTTCTGCTTTAAGGGTTCCGGAAAAGGCAAATCCCACGCTTTGCCAGCGATCAAGCGGCACAGCATTATTATCCGGATATTTGAGCTCACTTTTGCCGACGTTTAAGTGGGAATAGCCGCAAACCCCTTCCAGTTTCAGGATCTTACCAAAGGTATGATTCACGCTGCCGATTGCACCGATGTTTACGCTATTGCCTTTGATGTCTTTAGTTCCGGCTTCAAAGGGGTAGTTCACCTCAATCAGGTTAAGCTGAGTGCCCAGAGCCAGATCAATGCTATTGAGAATCTGATTGTCATAGGCCTTGAACATGCGATATAGCTCAAGGGGATTGATGGCCATGCCATAAGCTTGGGCCTTATCTTTGGCTTTGTAACTGCCTGCTGTCTGCCCGGAGGAATCGGTGATTTCCTTATCTCCAAGGTCCATGGTGATACCAAACTGGCCTTTGCTGTTTGGAGCCGGGATGTAAATAGCCAGGCCATTTTGAGCATAACTGAGCATAGATGCATTGAAGCTCACCTTGGAATCACTATCCAGGGTTTCCCATGTATCCTTGGATTTGGCCCAGGAAAAGCCGTTATGAAAGGCCATTACCGCGGGATTCGAATAAGCGGTGAAGGGGGTCTTGTTCCAGATATCAACTGTGCCAAAGGTATTTCTACTGTAAGCGTGGCTGATGCCGGATGGATCAGAGCTGATGAAAAACCGACCATGCACAGGTAGCAGTAATCCCAGTAGTAGCAGGAATAAGAGGCATCTTGAGGGCTTCATAAGGGTCTCCTTAAATTAAGTTTCTCATATTTTGGGAAAGAGATAACAAAGTAGAAGCAATATTAGAATATCCTTTATATCTGTCAAGCTGAAATAGCCGGAGCATTCCTTTTTATCTCAATATTCTCATAATGGTCTGTTCGGGGCTTGCTATCAATCATGCCGTCCCGATCGGGCTCAATTCATTGTGCAGCTGAAGATTAGTATCTAAAATGCCGCCCCGATGGAACTCGTTTGGAAAGCATATTATGGCGGGATTATTTATCTTCTTCATTCCAGGATATGATAGTTATTGCATAGATTACGCAGGATATACTTGACATTTTTAGCGATTCTACGATTTGGTTTTTCTAAGCCGAGTATTTATAGCTAAACCTTCTTCAGGCATGCGTAAATACCGATAGGGTGTGGCGGGAAACGGCCATGCCTCCCCATTGGAAAGGCTTGCGGAATATTTCCGTCTGCCTCCAAAAATATTAAGGAGGTTTTAGTACCTTGAAAAACTACTTAGTTCTGCTCGTGGCACTCGCCATGTTGCTTGGTTTCACTGCTTGCAGTGATGACGATGACAATGGCACCCAGATCGATATCCTGGGCTACTCCCTGGATCAATTTGTTACTATCGAAGATGCTATCCAGATCACAAATCCTGCAGATGATGAAGATACCGATTATCGCAGTTTGTATGCTTATGAAATAGTAGGCAGTGATGGTTGGTCTCCCCGCGAGTCCGTAAATGCCGGATACGACCTTTTGTGGGATACTTTTAAAGCTGGCTATATCGTTCCTACAGATAACAAACGCACCTGGTTCTCCGATGACACCATCCCCGGAGCCTTTAGGGTGAAGAATGCGGATAAGATCCGGCTATATCGTCAGATCGGAGTTCGAGATACTGTAAGGATAAGCGTGCCTCAGGAATTGGGGGCGCTTACTGCTTACACGGTTACAAACTGGTCTGGAGAAGAGGAAGAGGCTATCAAGCTAATTGATCTTCTGCAAGGTTATGATGGCTACAGCACAGTAACTCTCTTTGCTGTGGATGGCTATAACAAAACCTATGAAGCTGAGATGATCGCCGATGGCTACTACCTGCTGGATAGCGAACGCACCACCTTCCCTTCCTTTAATGACAGCATGGAAGGTGGCATGAAGAAATTCAAGTACATCGCTACCATGCAAGTGAATATGGCTGCCAAAAATGGCATCGGCCCTCATGGTAATGCAGCAAGCGACAAAGCTGATCTGGAGATTACTTTCCCAGAGCACTTTAATAGCTTCCATTCCACCGTCCTTACAGATTATTGAAGAAATTAATCCTGATCAGCGTGGGGTTTATCTCCACGCTGATTTTTGCCAATCCAGCGGATTCTCTGAAGCAGTATCACCTGCATCCGGTGAGAGTGGTAGCCGAGAGCCCTCAAGCCAGCATCGGCAGAGTGGGAAGCATCAGGCTGCCCGAAAATACCATCCCCATATCCGAAGCCTTATCAGCAAGCCCTGGACTCAGCGTTACCTATGGCACAAGGGACGAAAGCAACCTCAGAATCCGCGGTTTCCGTAAAAATGAAGTCCTGGTGATGATAGACGGCAGACCGCTGAATAGTGGCTATTGGGGCAATGTGGATATCTCCAAAATCCTTATCGATGATATTGCCGAAATCCGCATCGTGAAAGGCCCCGCCTCCAGTCTCTATGGCGCAGGAACCATGGGCGGAGTGGTAAATCTGATCAGTAAAAAGCAGGATCATATTCTCAGCCTGGAAAGCAATCTCTCCCGCAATCTGGTAAATTCACAAAGGCTGTCCTCTTCTTTGTCTTTCGGAGATTTCCGTTACAAATTCAGCC
>JALNWR010000094.1 GCA_023230795.1 Candidatus Cloacimonadota bacterium | reverse complement strand
GGACGGCATTTTAGATAGCAACCTACAGCTACACAAGGTTATAGAGTCCTGTAGGGACGGCATTTCAGATAGCAAATACCGACCAGTCCATAATCAGACTCTCGTAAAATGGGGGAATTCCTGTTTCAGATTTTCATTGACAGAAAAGGCGAGCAATAAAAGTATGGATAATCAGTGTGCGCCCTTAGCTCAATTGGATAGAGCATCTGACTACGGATCAGAAGGTTAGGGGTTCGACTCCCTTAGGGCGTGCCAGATATTTCTCTTGCCAGCTTATGCTGGCTTTTTTTATTGGTATGATATGAGTAAAAAGAAAGAAAGTGGAAACCGCAAAGGAAATCTGGCCTTGCTTTACAGGATGATGTTTCGCTATTGGCCATACATCATCGCTGGCTTGGTCACGATGGTGCTGTACGCGCTCTTTAGTGGAGTGAGCATCACGGTCTTAGTTCCGCTTTTTGACTACGTATTCAATCCCAATAAACCCCCCATCGAACATCACAATACCAGCGAGATTCTGGCTGCCTTGAGCCAGGCCTTTAGCAATTTTACAGATAGCATCGGCTCGATCTGGCAGATCAGGGGCATGGGCGATCTCAGCCTGCTCTGGGAAGAGCTCAAAGAGCTGATGTTAGTCAGCGATTCGCTATCCTTGCTGTATCTGCTCTGCATCGTGATCGTGACTATGATATTGCTGAAGAATATCACCTTTTTTGCGAACCGCAGTTTCTTTGTTTTGCTGCGGGGTAAGACTATTCGGGATATGCGCAATCACATGTTCCGCCGCTATTTAAATCAGTCTCTGGAGTTTTTCGGTAAAAATCAGGTAGGCGACGCCATCGTGCGCATGGTAAACGATGTGGAGATCGTCTCAAATCAGTATATCTTTGCGGTCTTCAATAGCATTCGTGATCTCAGCACGGTGATAGTCTATATGTATATTGCCCTCTTTTTGAATGCCCGGCTCTTTGCATACAGCATCCTGGTGGTGCCGATATTGGCCTTTACCATCGGCTTTTTAGGCCGGAAAATCAAGAAGTATTCCAAGCGTATTCAGATTCAGATTTCGATGATGTTCAGCGTGGTAGAAGAGGTGCTGAACAGCATCAAGATCGTGAAGGCTTTCCGGCGTGAAGAGCATGAGTATCAAGCCTTTGAGAAGATCAATAAAAAGCACCTGAGACAGTGGCAAAAATCCGAAATCTACGCAGCGATGAACGTCCCTTTTTCGGAACTGAATGCCACTATCACAGGAGTGGTGGTGGTGGTCATCGGCGGGGGGATGATCCTGGACCCCCAAGTCAATTTCTCTCTGGGAGATTTTACCGCCTTTCTTTTCGCCGTGTTTTCCATGCTGCATCCCTTAAAGAAAATCACCCAGCTTTATACGGAGATCAAGAAGGCAGGGGTCTCGCTGGACCGCATCGCCCTGGTCTTGAATCAGGAATCCAGCATCCGGGATGAAGCGGATTCCGTGCCCAAAAAGAGCTTTGAGGATCGCATTGTTTTTGAGCATGTGGACTTTTATTACAAGCCCGGAGAGTATGTCTTGAAAGATTTGAATCTGTGCATCACCAAAGGCATCAAGCTCGCCTTTGTAGGGGCTTCCGGAGGCGGGAAAACCACGGTGACCAATCTCATCAACCGGATGTACGACGTCAAAGGCGGCCGCATTCTATTGGATGGCATCGATATCAGAAAGATCAAGCTGGACGATCTGCGGGAGCTCTTTGGAGTGGTAACTCAGGACTCGGTGCTATTTACTAAGACTGTGCGGGAAAACATCGCTTATGGCACTCATCATGACATCACCGATGCCGAGATACGTGAGGCCGCGCGCATCGCTCATGCCGATGAGTTTATCCAGCATTTCCCTCAGCAATATGATCAGCTGCTGGATATCAAGGGCTTGAACCTTTCCGGCGGACAAAAACAGCGGCTGTGCATAGCCCGAGCCATAGTGGGCAATCCCCCGATTTTGATCTTTGACGAAGCCACCAGCGCTTTGGATACCGAGAGCGAACGCATGGTGCAAGAGGCTATAGATGAAGCTACCAAGAACCGCACTGTGATCCTGATCGCCCATAGACTTTCCACCATTTTGGCAGCGGATAAGATCGTGGTGCTGGAAGCGGGCAAAATTCTGGATTCAGGCAGTCATGAGGAGCTTTTGCAGCGCTGCCGAAGATACCAGACCCTGTATAATTTACAATTCAATCAATAAGGAGCAGCCATGAAGATTAGCGGATTCTCTTTTGTCAGAAATGGCGAGAAGCTATACTATCCCACTGTCGAAGCTATCAAGTCCATCCTTCCCATCTGCGATGAATTTGTGGTGGCGGTGGGCAAGGGCGATGAGGATGACAACACTCGGGAACTGATTGCAGCTATTGACGATCCCAAACTCAGGATCATCGATACCGTCTGGGAAGAAAAGTATTGCAAACGCGGCATGATCAATAGTTATCAGACCGACATCGCCATGAAAGCCTGCTCTGGCGACTGGCTCTTTTATGTGCAGGCCGACGAGGTGGTGCACGAGAAATATCTGCCGGTGATCAAAGCCCGTTGTGAAGAGCTTTTGAACGATGAAAAGGTGGAAGGGCTGCTCTTTAATTACACCCATTTTTGGGGAGATTACGAGCACTATCACACCGGACATGGCTGGTACCCCTGGGAGATCAGGATCGTGCGCAATCTGCCCAATATCCATTCCTATCAGAGTGCGCAAAGCTTCCGCTGGTTCGATCATTACGACAATCCGCGCCAGGAAACCGGCACCCGCAAGCTGAATGTAGCTAAGGTGGATGCCTATATCTATCATTATGGTTGGGTGCGCCCCCCGCATCTGATGAGGAACAAATGCAAGGCGCTGGATTCGGTGCACTGGGGAAAAGGCAAGGCGGAGCAGCATTATGCCAAAGTGCCGGAGTATTTTGACTATGGGCCTCTGGATAGGCTGGGACGCTTTACCGGCAGACATCCCGCTGTGATGCAAGAGATGATAGCACGCTTTGACTGGCAGGATAAATTGCAGTACTCCGGCAAACCCAATCCCGGCAGGCTACCGCACAAACACGAAAAGCTGGGCATCCGACTGCTTTCCATGCTGGAAAAAGTGACAGGTCCCATCGGAACCTTCAAAAACTATCACTTACTCAGGCGTTGAAGATGACAAAACTCTCCGCAGTACTCATCACCAAAAACGAAAGCGCCAACATCGCCGCCTGTATGCAGACCTTGGCTTTGGCAAATGAGATCGTGGTATTGGATACAGGCAGCGAAGACGATACCATCCAGATAGCGCAAGCTCTGGGCGCACAAGTATATAAGCAGGAGAGTTGGGAAGGCTTTGGCAAGGCAAAACAGCAGGCTGTAGATCTGGCGACAAACGATTGGATACTCAGCATCGATGCTGATGAACGCCTGAGCCCTGAGCTGCAAAAGGAACTGATCGCCCTGCGCAAGCGAGATTTTGAACACAAAGCCTGGCATCTGAGAAGGCGCAGCTACTATTTGGGCAAACCTATCCGCTTTTGCGGCTGGCAAAATGATGCCCCGCTGAGGGTCTTTGACCGTAGAAAAGGCGGCTTCAACGACCTGATCGTGCACGAAGGCATCAAGGTGCAGCAAGATAAGGATACCTGCCGCCATCTGATGCATCATCTCACTTATCCCACCCTGGACAGCCATTTCCGTAAGATTCACTTCTATGCGGAATTGGCAGATCAGAAGAAGGAATCCAGCCTGATGGCAGCTCTGCGGGCAGCTCATAAGTTCTTCAAGATGTATATAGTAAATCTCGGTTTCCTGGATGGCTACAGCGGCTTTCTGCTCTGTAAAAACTCCGCCTGGGGAATCTGGTACAAATATAAGCGATGAAAGAGCCTGCCGTTTTGCATGTCGATCCCGAAAGGCAGTGGGGAGGTGGCCAGCAGCAGGCGCTGTATCTGCATCTGGGTATGCTTTCGCGGGGCTTAAAATCCGGCTTTATCTGCAATCCGGGCTCTGAGCTTGCTAACAGGCTGAAACAGCATAATGCCCACTATCACTGCATCCGTCACCGTTTTGAAGCAGATATCCTGGCAGGAATCCAGCTGGCCCTTTATGCCAGAGCTCATGCTTACCATATCCTGCATCTGCATAGCAGTCACGCCCTTAGTTGGGGACTTCTGGCCAAGCTATTTTATCCCAGCCTGAAGCTGATAGCCTCCCGCCGGGTAGATTTACACATTGGCCAAAACTTCCTCTCCCGCTGGAAATACACCGGCCCGATGGTAAATGCCATGGTCGCTATTTCAGATAAGGTCCGCCAGGTCATGCTCCAGGATGGCGTACCTCAGGGCAGGATCAGGCTAATCTACAGCGGAGTGGATACTCAAAAGTTTGATCATGTTTCACCAGATCCTGACTATCGCAAGCATTGGCAGATCCCTGAGGAGACCATCATCATAGGCACTGTAGCCGCCTTTGTCTCGCCCAAGGATTACCGAAACTTCTTTGGTGCTGCAGCCATTGCGCTAAAAAGCAATCCCCGCCTACACTTTGTAGCCGTGGGCGATGGGCGTCAGATGGCGACTATGAAAGAGCTCGTGGCTGAATTAGGCATTGCGGATAAGGTCTGCTTCTCCGGCTTTCAGTCTTGCGTGGGCAGCCACTTGAAAGCCTTTGATATCTTTGTGATAGCCTCCAAAAAAGAAGGCTTGGGAACCTCCGTATTGGACGCCATGAGCGTAGGCCTGCCCGTGATCGGAACCCGCGCCGGCGGCATTGCCGAGATGATCGAAGATGGCAGCAGCGGTCTTTTGGTAGAAGTCCGAAACAGCGAAGCCTTGGCGCAAGCCATTGTGAAGCTCGCTGCGGATAAAGAGCTACGCCAGCACCTTTCCTCCCATGCCCTGAAACGTGTACATGATTTTAGCAAAGAAAAGATGGTGGATGCCAATATCCGCCTTTACAAAAGCCTATGACAAAGCGCATCTTGATCATCCAAACTGCCTTTATCGGCGATGTCATCCTGATCACTCCCCTGATCAGAGCTACCAAAGAGCTATACCCTGAGGCCAGGATCGACGCTCTGGTGGTTCCGGCTGCGGCTAAACTGCTGCAAAACAACCCTTATCTAAACGAGGTAATCACCTACTCCAAAAGAGATAAGGCCTTGCTCACTATGGGGCGCATGATAAGGAATATCAAGGCCAGAGGCTATGACATGGTCATCTCCCCGCACAGCTCCGGACGCACGCACCTGCTGATGTATCTGTCCCGCATCCCCATCCGCATTGGTTTCGACCGCGGCACCATGCCCTTTTTGCTTGCCGCCAAAACCCCGCATCCCCGAGGAATACACAAGTCCAAGAAGAATCTCGCCCTGCTAAGGCTCTTAACTGAGCAAACCTTTGACCATCAGACCGAGCTCTTCCCTTCTGAGGAAGATAAAGCTCAGGCAAAAAAGCTGTTGGCTCCGCTTGCTGATCATATGCTGATTGCTATGGCTCCAGGTTCCGTCTGGGCTACCAAATGCTGGCCGGTAGAGCACTACAGCGAGCTGGCCAAAGCCCTGTCTCAAAAAGGATATGGCATAGTGCTGATCGGCGGCAAAGAAGACAGGCCCAAGTGTGATATCATCCGGCAAAGCAGCCCTGATGCCATCAATCTGGCAGGCAAAACCAATCTTTTGGAAAGTGCCGCAGCGATCGCCAATTGCCGACTGATGGTCTGTAACGACAGCGGCGCCTTACATATCGCAAACGCTATGCAAACCAGGGTGATAGCCTTCTTTGGCCCCACCGTGCAGAGCCTGGGTTACTTCCCCTTTGGCCCCCATGATAAAGTATTTGAGACCGCCCTGGATTGCCGCCCCTGCAGCTCGCATGGCCCGCAAAAGTGCCCGCTCAAACACCATAACTGCATGAAACAGCTGAAGGAAGAAGCTGTGCTAAGCTACATTTTGGAGCATATTTCATGACCGAGCTCTACGTTTTAACCTGTTACGATGGCTTCATCGGCCAGACCCGCAAACCCTGGGTGAGCATCGATACCAAGGCCTTTATCACCGAATTGCAAAATAGCGGCATCAAGGTGCATCAGCACGAGTTTCATGAAGTGATCAACGGCCGATTAGATATCCGGGATAGCCTGGTATTTTATAGCTTTAGCCACCGCCTGAGTTTGCAACACTACATCCGGGATTGCCTGATGCACCTCAAAGCTTTGGGAAATACGCTGATCCCTTCCTTTGAACTCTTCTGCTGTCATGAAAACAAAGGCTGGCAGGAGCTGCTCAAGCGCCAACTGGGCATCAGAAGCCTTGATAATCACTACTTTAGCAGCATTCGGGAGCTATCCGGATATGAGCTGAACTTCCCTCTGGTATTCAAGACCTTAAAGGGCTCAAACAGCACCGGCGTAGCCCTGGTGAATTCAATCTCAGATATTAAACATGAATTGCACAAACGGTTAAAAACGATAAGCTTGCTGCAAAGAATCGATTTCTGGCGTCGAAAACATCTGAGAATACACAAGCAGTTCCCCGGCTATCCCGGTTACGACCTCAAAAAGGATGCCCTCGCCTATCAAGATTACATGAGATATGAGCTGCCTTTCGTGCTTCAAGAGTATATCCCGGGGCTCAGCTACGACTACCGTGTAATCGTATTGGGAGACAAATACTTCATCAGCAAGCGCCATACCAAATCTGGAGATTTCAGAGCCAGCGGAGCCAAGCTCTTTGATTTTGATATCAAAAAACCCCAGCCGGCATTGGACAAAGCCAGGTCCCTTTATCAGCGGTTCGGAGCGCCTTTTCTCTCTGTAGATCTGGGAGAAAACTCCGCGGGAGAGCTTTTCCTCTTTGAATATCAAGCTTCACACTTTGGCATCAATGCGATAGTAAGAGGCAGTGGATATTACATTGATGAGAACGGTAGCTGGAGCTTTTACAAAGAAAAGCAGCCTTTTGAGCGCTACCTCGCCCAGGGGCTGATTCACTATCTGAGGCAGTGATGGTGCTCTCTTACTACCTGCTGAAGCCCTTTTACTCTCTGTCCTGGAGAGCTTTGGATCTCATCAGTAAAAGGCAGGAAACCGTATTCTACTGCCATACGCCGGTTGATATGGAAAACTGGCTGCCCGTGCAGAAGTATCTGAAGCCGATCCGGGTGGTTACCGAGAAGATAAAGACTTACAATGCTCTGAAAAATATGGGGATTAAGGTCAGCATACTGCCGGCTTTCCCCAAAGCGGTGATCATGTGCCGGGTGGCCTCTCACAAATTCCCCTCCCATAAGGTGCTCAAGATCGGCATGACCCATGGGGCCTATCACTTTAAGCGCATGACCTCCGCCAAAAACTACCTTCCCTTCAGCCTCTTTCTCTTTACCAGCCAGCGTGATCTGGAAAATGCTATAAAGAACGGAGTCAAAACAGGCCAGGTGGGAGGATTTCCCAAGCTGGACCCCTATCTGCCGGCTAAGCCTATAGATGCTGAGGGCATAAAGGGCAGAAAAGCAAGGATACTATTTACCGCTACTTACGACAAAAGCGGCATGAGCGCCATCCAGCACTGGCTGCCGCATCTGCCCCGGCTCACGGATAAATACGAAATCCATGTGAGCGTGCATCCCTGGACCAGCAAAGCCTATATAGACAAATTGAGAGCCATGCCCCAGGTGCACTACATCCAGGGCAGCCCCCTGCCATACATCCAAAAGGCCGATCTTTGCGTGGTAGATACCTCCTCCATCCTTGCCGAGTGCATAGCACTGGGCAAGCCTCTGATCAGCTGGATATTGCCAGCTTCTCCCCGGGAAGTGCCCGAAATCAATGAAATCTTAGCTAAAATCAGCATCCGCATCAAGGATTTTGCCGGCCTTATCCCCGCCATCGAAAAGGTACTGGCAGAGCCGGATATATTCAGCGAGGAGCGCGCCTGGGCAAATACCATCTTTTTTGATAGCCTGGATGGAAAAGCCGGATTGCGATCCGCCCAGGCTATCTGCAAACTGCTACCGGAGTTGAGCTTATGAATATCTGTGATGCACATTGCCATCTGGCCAATCTGGCGGAAATTATGCCTCTGCAGCCCCTTTTGGATGCTGCGGCAGAGCAGAATATCACCCACTTTCTCTCCTCTGCTTTGCGAAAGAACGAGCTTGACTGCTATCAGAAGCTGACGCAGCGCACTGGCAGCAAAGTTCTCTATAGCGCCGGCATCCATCCCTTTTTTGAAGCTTGCGATCTTGAATTTGCAGACTTGGAAACGCTGTGCAAGCAGGCAGCACTCTGGGCTATCGGAGAGATCGGCCTGGACCGCGGCAATCCCGAATATGCCGTGATGAAGGATATCTTTGTGCGACAACTGGAAATGGCCATGGACTACCGCCTGCCGGTGGTGCTGCACATTGTGGGATATCAACAGCAGGCCTTTGACATCCTGCGCTCTTACCCCATCAGGTATCTCATCCATGGCTATGCCGGATCACTGCAAGCCTTTAAAACCTTCACCCGTCTGGATAGCTATTTCACCATCTCGGAGCGTATCTTAAGGGAAGATAAACGCGATCTGCTCAAAGCCATGCTCAAAAGCCGCCGTTTCCTCTTTGAGTCTGACATCACTCAATACTATGTTCATGAAGGTGAAGCAAATCCTCTACTTAGGGTAAAAGCCGTCTTGAATAAGGTCGCCGAGCTCTTCAGCGTGAATCCCGAAATCTTGATCAAAATGCAGGCTGCGAACTATAAACTCCTTACTGGCCAGGATATATGACTGATTTTTCCCGCACTGAAACCTTAATCGGCAGTGAGGCCCAAAAGAGGCTACAAAGTGCCACGGTCTGCATAGCCGGGCTGGGCGGAGTGGGCTCTTATGCCGTGGAAGCCCTGGCCCGATCAGGCATTGGCAGCTTTATCCTCATCGATTTTGATACCATAGGTCCCAGCAACCTCAACCGCCAGCTTCTGGCTACTCTGGATAGCATCGGGAAACCCAAGACGGAGCTCATGCAAGCCCGCATTTTACAGATCAATGCCGAGGCTCAGATCACCAACCATCAGGTATTTCTGGATAGTGAAAACAGAGCTGAGCTCACCGCAGGCGCAGACTTTGTGATCGACGCCATCGACAGCTTGGGGCCCAAAATCGGGCTTTTGGAAGACCTGGCCAAAAGAAAAGCCAGGTTCATCTCTATAATGGGCGCCGGAAACAGGTTGGACCCCACCCAAATTCATCTGGATAAAATCTCCAAAAGCCACAATTGCCCTCTCGCCCGCAGGGTACGTAAATTTTTGCGCCGCAGAGGTGTAAAACTGGATTTTCCCTGTGTGTATTCCTCAGAACTCGCCTTGATCCCGGATGAAGACCTTTCCAGTGATGAAGAGCTGACTATCGAGCGGGGCAGAAAACGCCAGATCATCGGCTCCATCAGCTATATGCCGGCAATTATGGGCATGATGGCTGCCAGTTGGGTAATCAATAGCATTATCCGGGAAAAGTAAATCCGGTCTATCTGATAGCTCCGATAATCCTGTCTCTGAGGCTATCAAATTGTGGATGAATATCAACAGATCAACACTATCCTTCCACAAATGCCGATTTCCCGGAAAACGCAGAAAGCGCTATCTTGCTCGTCTATATGTGATTATGAATATATGACAATTGGAACGGTACTTGCACCCCTATAAGGCAGACTTCTTGTCAGCTAATTAGTTGATAAATGTGGTTCCCTCAAACCACAAAGTGCAAGCTCCTAAAGTCTAAATCCTGTGCCTCCTTGTTGAGGGGGCACTTTTTTTTGCTACGGGTTCAGCAGTATACCGATGCTGCTGAACCTGCTGTCTGAGAGCGCCGAACCTGCTGTCTGAGAGCGCCGAACCTGCCGTCTGAGAGCGCTGAACCTGCTGTCTGAGAGCGCTGAACCTGCTGTCTGAGAGCGCTGAACTCCGATTCAGCGGTGCCCACTACAAGGCCTACAGCCTTGCTGGATTGCAGGCGTCTCGCCTGCAGAGCACGGAACGTGCTCATTTTCAAGGCCAAAGGCCTTGCTG
>JALNWR010000093.1 GCA_023230795.1 Candidatus Cloacimonadota bacterium | reverse complement strand
TCAGGATAGCGGGCTTAAAGATACGCCCCTCGAAATAGAGTTTTGAGTATGAAACTTGATTTTTGATGCAGGAAAGATAGATGCTGAAAAAGGAAGTTCTGAAGATCATCGCCACAGGCGAGAATGCCAGAGTAGAGTTCAAACGTGATGATTTGAGGCCGGAGCAGCTTGCCAGAGATATCGTAGCTCTGGCAAATCATCAGGGTGGTTATCTGATTCTCGGTGTGGAAGACGATGGCACTATCTCCGGCATCCACAGAGCTGGGCTTCAGGAATGGATTATGGACACCGTATGTGGTCGCTATATCCATCCCAGGATTACCCCCAATTACACGGAAATAGACATCAGAAGCGGGCTCAAGGTGGCTCTAATCTCTATCAAGGAAGGCAATTCCAAGCCCTATGTACTTCGACACCATGACCGCGAAGATATCTATCTGAGACATGGCAGTATCACTCGTATCGCAACGAGGGAAGAATTGGTGGGTTTGCTTGCCAGCAGTGGCATGCTTCAGGTGGAGGCCTTGCCAGTGCCCAGAACCTCGTTATCAAGCCTGGACATGGCACGCTTAGAAAACTACCTCTTGTTTCGTGGCGAACCGGAGGCTCCCAAAAACAAAGACACGTGGACAGAACTCCTGCTCCAGATGGGATTTTTGACCGAAGCTGCAGGCGACGAAATACAGTGCACAGTAGCAGGAATTACCTTGTTTGGAATCAAGCCCAAACGCTATCTGAAGCAAGCAGGACTGAGGGTAATGGCATTTGATTCTCTCGATCTGCAGTATCGAGCTCTGCTGGATGTGGTTTTAGATGGACCTATGCTCGCCAGATGGGTGTTCGATGATGATGGCGTTCGCACCATTGTAGATGGTGGCTTGGTGGAAAGGCTGGCTAATACCATCCATCCCTTCATTAGCATTGAAGGAGATGCGATAGATCGGGGTTTCCGGCGCCCCAGCAAAACACTGTATCCGATGGAGGCAATCAGGGAGCTCATTTTGAATGCTCTTGCCCATAGGGATTGGACTCGCTCCACTGATATCGAACTGCGTATTTTCTCCAATCGTCTGGAGATCATCAGTCCGGGTGCTTTGCCAGGAACTATGACTATACAGAAAATGAAGGCAGGACAGCGCTATGCCCGGAATCCTCTGATCATGGAAGTGCTGCGAGAGTATAACTATGTGGAAGAGCGCGGTATGGGTATCCGCACTAAAGTAATCCCACAGGTGAAGGCCATCACAGGAAAAGAGCCGGGGTTTACCGCTGATGAGGATTGCCTGATGATCACCATGCATCGCGATGAAACTACAATTGAAGCTGTAAATGAGACTGGAAATGCATCTATAAATGCACCTATAAATGCAGCTATAAATGCACCTATAAAACTGACAGATACACAAAATAAGATAATAAGCAGCATAAGGGATAATCCCTCAGTATCTTACGATATGCTTGCATATACCCTAAGTGTAAACAGAGCCACAGTAATGCGAAATATACAGATCCTGAAGAAGGCTGGGATTATTACTCGCATGGGATCAAAGAAAACAGGTTACTGGCAGGTGAACAATGAATAATTTGAGGATAATATCATGACTATAAAAGCTTGGCGAGACATCGCAATTCCGCATCAGGACGTGCTGAGAGGCACTTTCAAACAATCAGAATTTGCCGCAGACCTTTCACGAGTGCATACCGGAGATGCCAGTGAAGAATATCAAAACCCGCTTATGTTCTTTCAAAGAACCTTTATCACAGAAGGAATGAGCTTACTCTTGGATTCTGTCATCCAGCGCCTTAGCGGGAGTGGCGGTGACCCGGTCATCCAATTGCAGACAGCTTTTGGGGGCGGTAAAACGCATACCATGCTGGCTGTGTATCATCTTGCCAAAGGTGATACGCCGCTGTCAGAATTACAGGGAATTCCGCCTATTATCGATAGAGCTGGCATCACAAATTTGCCAAAAGCCAGGGTAGTGGTGATAGATGGCAATCAACTCTCACCCGGCAGTCCAAGATCAAGAAATGGCATTACTATCAATACTCTCTGGGGCGAGCTTGCCTGGCAATTGGCTGCTGCAAATGGCTATGAACAAGTCAAACAAGCAGATCTTAGCGGAACTTCTCCCGGTAAAGAAGACCTGACCGGGCTGCTCCGGCAATATGCACCCTGTGTGATCCTGATAGATGAATTGGTGGCTTATATCCGCCAATTTGAGCCCGGCAAGAGCTATACGGGTGGCAGCTATGATTCTAATATCTCGTTTATCCAAGCTTTGACCGAAGCTTTGAAGGCTGTGCCAAATGCTTTGATGCTGGTTTCTTTGCCAGATTCCGATCGGGAAGCGGGAAGCCATAATGGAGTAAATGTGCTTAGAACTCTGGAGCATTTTTTTGGGCGCATCCAAGCCTTGTGGAAGCCTGTCGCTACCGAAGAAGCTTTTGAGATAGTCCGGCGCAGGCTGTTTACCAATATTACAGACCAGGCTGCCATGGAAGAGACCTGCCGAAGCTTTGCCGACTATTATATCGCCAATAAGCACGACTTTCCCAATGAGACCCAGGAAGCGCATTATTATGAACGCTTGAAACAGGCCTATCCCATCCATCCGGAGATCTTTGACCGTCTTTATGAAGATTGGTCATCTTTGGACAACTTCCAGAGGACCCGCGGGGTCTTGAAGCTAATGGCCAAGGTCATTCACAAGCTCTGGATAGACGATAACAAAGACCCGCTGATCATGCCCGGCAATCTGCCTTTGTATGATGCTGATGTGCGTAATGAAATGATATATTATCTCCCCCAGGGCTGGGACCCTGTCCTGGAAAGGGACATCGATGGTTCTCGCTCTGAAACTGCCCAGATCGAGAAGAATGAAGCCAGGTTTGGTCAATTGCAGGCTTGCAAGAAGCTGGCCCGCACCATCTTCTTTGGCTCTGCTCCCCATGCTGCGGCTCTGAATGCGGCCCGAACTTCACGGGGAATAGAATACAATAGAATCCTGCTGGGCAGTGTTCGCCCGGATCAGGTGCTGGGGATCTTCAAAGATGCCATGAATAGATTGGTGGATAAGCTGCACTACTTAAGCAATGCCGATAACAAGCTGTTTTGGTTCGATACACGCCCCAATCTCAGACGCGAGATGGAAGAGCGCAAACGCCGTTTTAAAGATAAAGACGATGTAGTGCCGGTGATCAAAGATCAGCTTCAGCGTTTGCTGTCCAATGGCTGTTTCGACGGCATCCACATTTTCACGCGTTCTGATGACATTCCGGATGATTACTCGCTGCGCCTCGTTATCTTGCCACCAGATGCCTATTATCTGCGTTCGGGAAGCAGCTTTGCAATTGGCGGCACTCCGAATAGTGCTGGAGCTAAGAAGATACTCACCAGCAGGGGCGAACAGCCGAGGCTAAAACAGAATCGTTTAATCTTTCTGGCTGCCGATGGCGATGTGATAGGCAGATTGAAAGATCATGTGCTTACTCTGCTGGCTTGGGATTCCATTCTCAAAGATATTCAAACCCTGAAGCTCAATCTCGATTCATATCAGATCAGACAGGCAAAGACCGGCTTTGAAGATGCAAAGAAGTCCTTAGACCGCATCGTAAAAGAAGGCTATAAATGGTTATTAGTACCCGGGCAGGATAAGGTGCCGGGAGATAAATTTGAGCCTTTTGCCATCAATCCGAGTGTGCCCAACCTTGTGGAAGAGATTGAGCGGATTCTCATAGAAAACGAGCATCTCATTACCGTGTGGGCACCGATTCATTTGCATAACCTGCTCAAGCGATGGTTCTGGAAAGAGGATCTGAAAGAACACAGAGCAAAGGAGATCTGGCATAGCACTTGCTGCTATCTGTATCTACCCAGACTCCAGAATGAAAACACCTTCTCAAATGCGATCAACGCCGGTGCAGAGAGCAGAGACTTCTTTGGCTTGGCCTATGGCAGGGAAGGCGATGAGTATATTGGTTTCTCTTATGGGAAGTCTATGACACCTGTCTTTGATAGTTCACTACTGCTGATAGACCCTCTTTGGGCTGCAGAATATCAAGCTAAGAAGACTGTGGTGCTTGATACTCCTGAAGGAACCGGAACAGACGAGATTGGTGATGTGACGGATGGTGGAGCTCGTGGCACTACTCTTCCTGGAGGAGAAGGCGGTGGAGAAATGCAGCCTAAGTCTGAGCGAGCTAAACTACGTTTTTACGGTAGGGTGAATCTAATACCAGCCCGCGCTAAAGCAGATTTTGCCACCATCGTGGATGAGATCGTGCTGCACTTGATAAATAGCCCAACTGTGGATGCCAATATCAAAATCGAAATCGAAGCAGATTGCCTTGAGGGTTTTGATGAAGCGATACAACGCACGATCAAAGAGAACTGTAATACGCTCAAGTTTGATCTGAGTGAGTTTGAATAGGGATGCTACGAAAGTAGTAAATAAATAAAGGAGGCGAAATATGAATAAAATCATAGTAACTCTCCTACAATGGATAGCTGTATAGTGGCTAAGGTCTTAGGTGAAGTATTACCTTGACCGAGAATGGCCACTATTATGGTTAGCCCTGTAGCTGGTCTTCGAATTGTTGCATAGCATATGCAGCTAAACATGCGTGGAGTATCCGAGCGGCTAGCACCGCTCGGATATGAAGCGTTAGCTTTATGGAAAGAACTAATGATGAATAAAGAAACAGATTCTGAAAAACTTATGATTCTGAGGGCATTAGATGTTTTGTGCCCCATCTCTATCATGAGCTACACTAGCTTCTGCGAAACTATGTTAAATGAGAGCAAAACTCCATTTCCCTACATTAGCTTCATAACACTAGATGTAATGCTTAAGATAGTTGCTTTCAGGGACACATCACAACTGATAAGTCTGAGACTTGATGTTAACAATTTGGTATCATTGTACGAAGAAGCGAGAACAACACTTGAAACCGAGGAAATGGGATTCTTTGATCAATATCCAGATCCTGATTCATCTGAAATCGAAGCAATCATTCGCAACGCAATCATCCATCTAACTAACCATCAATTTGTTAAAATCCCAGACCTAAATATTTATGCTAATTGGTTGAGGCTGGATTTTATTCTCAATGTAACCGAACCGAAGTTTAGAGCTGAAATAAAGAGAAGATTCTCCACTTCAATTGACATAAAAACAACTCTGAGCAATTTAATTGGCAAGAGTTGTAGAAACATATATACTGGCATTAAGGATTTGACGGAAAATCTACTATCTATTTACAAAGATACTTCAATCTATTCCAGCTTGAAAGCTTGCACTACAGCAGATGAGTATAC
This sequence comes from Candidatus Cloacimonadota bacterium, assembly GCA_023230795.1. Taxonomy (GTDB): domain Bacteria; phylum Cloacimonadota; class Cloacimonadia; order Cloacimonadales; family Cloacimonadaceae; genus UBA5456. Next base: position 4,768 of record JALNWR010000093.1, on the reverse strand, counting down.
AGATGCAGTAATCCAAGTTTTATATGCAATACTCCAACGACGATCATCTTCTGTTACTCTCCTTGATGATGTGTCTAAGTTATTAACCGTTTTCGAATCTCATCATCATCTCGACAAACTGATGAGTCTGTTAGCTCAAAGTATTTATGATCTCAGAGTCAACTACTCTGAACACTATCAAACAGCGCGAACTGATATTCCTGAACTACAAAATTCGAGTTATCGATATGAAAGCCCACTATTAAAGCAACCACTGGTGCAAATCGAAGATCAGAAGATAATTCCAAACTTTTATGATCTATTCACCTGTCTTAGAGAGTTTCCATTCAGATTCAATGAGTACCTTGATTACGAGCTGAATGCCAACACTAGGAATACCATGGGGCTCATATATGAGTTTTATATCGGAGATTTGTTAGAATTCACATTAGAGCCTGAGCGATACATTATTATACCAGAATTTGTTTATCAGCGTAATGGCTCGGAAGTTAAAAGCCCTGACTTCGTTGTTATAGACCGTATTGATCTTCATGTAATTATCATAGAGGTTAAAGGAACAAGAACCTCAAATGTAGTTCGAGATGATCCAGCGTCAATTCGAACACATGAGTATGTGGAACGAGTTAGTAGTGTTCTTAAGAAAACACTAATCAAGATTGATGAGTTATTCTCATGTGTTGGTGACTATTCGAAATACAGAGAAGTAATACATAAGTGCACTTTAGATAAAACAATCATTCTCCATGTGCAGAAAGACTTTGGAGTTCTGATCCCAAGCTTGGTTCACGGAGAATTAACAAAGATTGATCCAGATCTTTCCGATAATTGTTGCTCGTTCAATTACTGTCTTGTCGATATTCCTTACTTTGAGACCATACTTCATAATCACAAGGCTACAGGTAAACCTTTAATTGGCTACCTTAGAGATTATCATAATATCCAAATCGGCAAAACAGAAAAACCTGTCCCCGTAGCAGAGTGGATTCCAATGGAGCACAAATTCCAGGACTTGATCTTTGTTAACTATCTTTACAACTTAGCCAAGAAGGAGGCCTAGGTGATAGAATGGGATTTGCCAAAAGTCGAAAAAGAACTTAAACAAGCATACTGCGAGAACTCAGAACTAAAACTATTATCAATACTCAAGTCTAATACATTTCTATTCTATGAGTTGTTCTCTAGGAAGCAGAGAATTCAACCCATATTCCATGAAATAAGCTTTGGAGCTAGGCTCAGGTGTGACTTTGCTTGGCTAAATGATAATTCTGATGGCCCGGAATGGGTTCTTGTCGAGATCGAGAAACCATGCATTCAGCTATTTACAAAAGTTGAAACGCCTACAGCTGAACTCAATAAAGGTATTGAGCAAGTGCGGTCGTGGCAGAGATATTTTGATGAGAATCCCCATGAACAAAGAAGAATCTTTGGCTTTGTCTCTAGATTCAGATATGTCTTGGTCACAGGGTCAACAGAATCGTGGCAAGAACTATCGGCGTCTAAATGGAGATCTCACTTCAATAAAACCAACCAAATTGAGGTTAGAACATGTGGAGTATTCTATAGAGCTATTGAGAAATATATAAATCGTCCCGACGATTTCTGGAGTTTCAAAGAACATCCAATCACACTCGGAGGTGCCAAGCTGAAGAAATACTGGGAGGATTATCGTTACATGGATTATTGGCGAGCATTATACAATTAATAATCAGGAGAGCGTTTTGGGTTGGACTGCAAGGTAGACAGCTCAATGAATAAATTTATGTAGTACCACTGATCACATACCCCATCCCCTCATATCCCTTTACACGTTTTTTGAACATCCTCGCAAGCATGGGCTCCTCTCTGTCCACATAATCGTAAATCACAACTTCTGTTTTGTTATCATGAGCCCTATGAAGCCTGCCGACATATTGTTGAAGCACACCTTTCCAAGAAACTGGCATGGTTAGAAACAAGGTATCCAGCCTACTGTCGTCAAAGCCCTCGCCGATGTACTTCCCAGTCGCAATAATAACCCTTTCATCTTCCTCCGGTATAGAGTGGAGCCTTTCCATAACCGCTTTTAGCTGTTTCCTACCCATACCACCTCTCAGAGCGATAACATGCTTCGAAAACCCTGCCAATTTAGAAGTAAAGAACTCCACATGAGCAGTTCTTTCCGTTAGAATCAATGGGCTTCTGCCTGCCACAATTGCTGAGATGATATCATCCAGGATCATGTCGTTGCGAATTGGGTCATCCACCAAAGCTTGATAGATTTCAGTGATTTTAACTTCTGCCCTATCCGGAGTTATTACGCTCTTGAAATCTGTGTATCGCACTATTACTTTATGGCTGAATAGTCTAAGTTTAAGCTGGGATTTGGCGTCAACTACATAGCGGATTGGTCCGCACTGCATATACACAATGGGATGCTGACCGTCTCGACGAATCGGAGTTGCCGTCAGCCCATATACATACTTTGCACGAACTGCCTTAAGAACCTGTTCGAAGCTAAAAGCAGAGATATGATGACACTCATCTACGATCACCATGCCGTAGTTCTTCACGAGCTCTTTCACCTTACGTTTATGGTAAAGACTCTGAATGATAGCCACATCAATCTTGCCAGTTCTCTTATCGCGCCCGGCTCCTATCTGTCCCACCTCAGGTTCGTTCAGAAAACACTTTAACCTTTCAATCCACTGTTCCAGCAATTGCCTACGATGCACTACGATCAAGGTATTGGTTTGTCTTTGAGCAATCATCCATATTGCCACCACTGTCTTACCAAAGGCAGTGGTGGCAGATAATATCCCATTATCATGCTGAAGCATCTCATTCCCCGCAACTAACTGCTGGGGACTCAGTTTCCCTAAAAACGAAGCGCTGATCTGCTCCCCTGCATATCTTAGATCATTGTGAACTTGCTCGATATTTAGCGGCATAAGAAGCTTTGTGAGGTCGTCCTGGCAACCCCGGGGGATAGATAGGTGTTTGTCTGTTTCTGCAGATAGATTGATAACTCTTGGGATCTTATATATTGGCATTCTCATTGCCTGAGCTCGATAAAACTCCGGATTCTGAAAGGCTGCAAGCCTGATGATACTGGACATGAGCTTCTGAGGAAGTCCAGCTTTTTCTATATAGATCGTATTGCTCAAGATAATCTGAATCTGTCCCGGTAGATCCTTGTATTCTTCTGGCTGCGCGATGGTTGGCTCCCAAGGCATGGGTTCATCGGTATCAGAAACTGTTCGCTGCGATAATCCCAATGCGCCTTGCCCTGCAAGTATCTCTGTAAGGATTGCATTGACCTTAAACTTACTGATCTTCTCCACTTGCGCCAATAAGTTCCATTGATCTTCGATTCTGTTAAACTGGTGATCGACAAACTCGCTGTTCCCGCTCTCTCTTGCCTTCTTTTGCAAGGGTAAAGCGATCAAATTGCCAAATCCACCCTTAGGCATAGTATCCTGATTGGGGAATAGTCTATCGTACGAATCAAAACCTATTTGGTGTCGAAGCTCCAAAGCCTTGGTAAGTAGTGCAGTTCCCAGCTTACGAGCCTGGATAGCAGATATCTTCTCTTCAAAAAACAACCAGACATGGGCTCCATTCCCAGACCTGGATATCTCTACAAAGGCAGGGATTTGATAAATCTGGCATATCTCGATTAATGCTTTCACATCTTCCTGCCAGCTCTTCTTATCGAAATCTATAGCCAATAACCGGCAGGAATCATCTTCAAACAAGGGGTAGATTCCGATGGTGATCTCTCCGCTGAGGTGCCTATAGATTTGCTTATCATCTAACGGAATGAGTTTCCTGTTAGCACAATTGGCACAGGGTATTTTCTTGTATTTACCGCATACACCGAGTTTCCAGTCATTGGAGCATGCTGGCGAGTAACCTGATTTATTATCTTTCCCAACCCATCTGATCGCAAATAAATCCTCTCTTCCTTGAAACAAACTTCTAAAGAGAAGTACTTTCTCCTCGGGACTGGATGTATTGTTAATTGTTGTAGGCGCAGATAATTTTCTTTCTGTAATTGTTTGTTTATCTTGCTGTGACTTTTGTGAAGTTTCACTTTTATCGGAATTTGATGCTACCGCTTGATTATCACCTACGACCAAGTTCCTCAATCTGGAATTCTCTGCCTCTAATTCACTGATTCGCTTTAACGTACTTTCCAGTTTTACCATAAGGTCATTATACTCGCTATTCATATCATCCTCATGCTGACGATTATTAGAAACTGCGTTCGGATGTCAATCCCAATTTGTTTGTGCTTTTTCGAGCCCTGATAGCAATGTAACGCATACACAGGAATTAGATATGCAGAGTTCAGAGTTCAGTGGTCATGGTCAGTGGCTGGGTTGTTGGTTGATTGGTTGGTGGTGGCTTAGTTGGCTTAGTTGGCTTAGTTGGCTTAATTGGCTTAGTTGGCTTAGTGGCTATAAACTGACACCCAAAGCTGCAAGTTGTGACACAAGGGGAAAGTGGGGATAAGGCTTTATGTGGTGGTGGTTTGCGATGGACTGGTTATGGAAATGTCCAGGCGCCTTTTTGGACGTTTTTGGACTGTTTGGTGACACTATTATTGCAAATTAGCGAGGCGTTTGGACAGGCTTTGGAAAGAGCAGTTGGGAAAACGGAACTTTGAAATTATAAAAACCGCAATTGGAGTGCGATTGTGCCGATCAGGAAAGCTCCGTAATTCCAATCCGAGTCTAAAACAAGAACCGGGTAGTCTATATTAAATGGTTGGAGGATAATCTGTTGC
>JALNWR010000092.1 GCA_023230795.1 Candidatus Cloacimonadota bacterium | reverse complement strand
TACAGGAAAGGCGTGATCGAGACCAGATGAAAATTAGGTTCTAAAAAAAATGGGGGAATGCCTGCGCAATTCTAATTGACAGATTCTGCTATCAATAATTAGATGTATATAGTTAGATTTACCAAAGAGGAGACCTCATGAAAAGAATGATCGCTATGATGCTGGGCCTGATCTGCCTGGGACTTTTTGCCAGCCCGCGCGGGTTGACCGTGTCCGAAATCCCCTGCTCAGACCTTGTAAGCCATACCCAGACTCCTGTGACGAGTTTTATCGAAGTTCCTGCTCCTATGCCGGCTTCAGAGCTGGACCGCGAGGAATGGTCTCCCGCTTTGGAACTTGATCTGAATTTCAGGCTCGATACCAGAGCTCAGCTGGGCTTTAAGTTCTTCAATTATCAAGCTACGGCTCTGCCCTTTGGCAGCATGGGGGTTTTGAGCGATGCAGGTCAAGCGGCTGTAGCCAGGGCTCCGGTTTGGATGCAAACCGAGCTCAGCTCCGTTTTGGCCAGTCTTGAACCGGATAAACAGCTGCTCTGGGCAGAATTGATCCTGGATACAATGGACCCCTATGTGGATGAAGTGGCTTTTGCGATAGCTCATTCTTCGGTGCAATATCTGAGCTCGGAATTTGCCTTGCCTCAGCTCATCTTGGAAAATGCTTATTATATTTACGATATCGCCGCTCAGCTGGATTATGTGCAGATCATAGATACAGGCTCTGCCGCTGGCGGTGGAGATTACTATTCCACTACCAAGTACATCAAGAAAGATGCCTTCGGAGTGCTGCAAGAAGTGACTGTCCCAAAAGATATCTACTATTGGTATCTGGTGCACCCCAAGCTCACCGATGAGATTCCCGCATACATAGACCCCAACATAGTGGAAAGCAATTCCAGCCATTCAAACAATATCGCCGATCCGCCGGTGGGCAAATTTTGGCGCAACTATCTCTACAATCTTCAACAGGACGGCTATCCCGTGCTAGCCGATACTCTGTCCCAATGCCAGACTCTTTTTAATCGCGATGGCAGCGGAAATGACGCCATCCGCACCCTGCAATGGTGGATCAATCAGAATATGAGCTTTACCTCGAATAGCGAACGCCCTCATCAACCGGTGCGCATCATCACCAAACGCATTGGCAGATGTGGAGAATATGCCGATCTCTCCGCTGCTGTGGCACGCCTGGCTTTGATCCCCTGCACCAGCATCCTCTCTTCTTCTACAGATCATACCTGGAACGAATTTTGGGATGAAGGCTGGGTGGCCTGGGAGCCGGTAAATGGCTATATAGACAACCCTTTGGTCTATGAAAACGGCTGGGGAAGGGTCTTTGGCACCGTGTTTGAGATTCGCTCAGATGGGCTCTTTACTCCCGTTACAGACCGCTATTCCGAAGGTCTGGCTACCATCAGGATTCAGGTGGTGGATAGCAATCTGCTGCCAGTGGATGGGGCCAGAGTGGTTTTGGGCATGGTAGATGGCTCCATTCGCTACGATTGTGAGCAGTTTTCGGATAACGGCGGCTTTGTGACCTTCCTGGTAGGAGAAGGCAGGAGCTATAGAGCCAGAACTGAGACCAGCTTTGGCGTCTATCCGGAGGTGGTGGGAACTTATGCCCAATTGGTTCAGAATACCGAAGATGGTCAGAGCTATCAATACATCTTTCAGCTCGCTGCGACAAAGCCGGCCTTCGTCCCGGAGATAGTTTCCGGGCCTACGGATACTGTGGACGATCACCGCTTTGCAGTAAGCTTTCAAAGCCAGGGCTATTATATCAACGGACAAAGCCCCTGGGATGATATCAATACTTCCACCTCACGCGCGCAATACTATCAATACATAGATGAACCCGCAGATGCAGCCTTCATGGTTATGGATGGAGATTCAATCATCTTCTGGCAGATCGATGGCAGCGGCAGCGCTGTGCAGTATATCAGCCCCGCCCTCAGTGGAAGCTCAAGCTACGACATCCCGGTGGGCAACGATTGGTTTGCTTTTATGGACAATTCCCATCGGCATCGCAATGCGGTAAAGCTCTCGGGAGCCATGCTCTATGAACGCTTTGGCACCGAGACTCAAGACCTTGTTCAGACCCCTGGCGCCTTTGAGATAATCTCCCGCTATCCCAATCCCTTCAAAAGCGGGATCACCCTGGGACTGAACCTTACAAAAGAGACCCCTCTGAAAGTAGAGATATTCAATATCAAAGGCCAACGGATCAATAGCTGGCATACACCAAATCAGGCACAAGGACAGATGGATATCCATTGGGATGGATATAGTGAATCCAAAGATTCTGTGAGCAGCGGAATCTACTTCATCAAAATCAGCGGCGAGGGATGTTCCAAAAGCTGCAAGGTTTTAAGGTTTTAGGCTTTTACAGGAAGACGTTGTACAGCACCCTGATCAAGAGTAGGATGAGAGCCAGGATGAAGACCTTGCGGATGATCTTGTTCCCTCTGAGCACCACCATCCTGGAGCCTACAAGATTGCCAGCAATCCCGCACAATGCAGCAGGGATGGCGATGGGATACCAGATCTGTCCATGCACTGCAAAAGTAGCCAGAGCAGCCATATTGGAGGCGAGGTTTACCACCTTGGAATTGCCATTGGCACGCACAAAATCGTAATGTAAAAGAACGGAATAGATCAGGATCAGAAAGGTGCCGGTGCCAGGGCCAAAGAAGCCGTCATAAAAGCCCACGATCAAGCCGGCAAATGCGCCCAGGATGAGCCGAAAGCCTAATTTCATCAGGTCTGCAGTATCGCTGAAGCCCAGATTCTTCCTCAGTAGAACGACCACCGTAATCAGCGGAATCAGGATCAAAAGCAGATAGTTCAGAAATTCCCCTGAGATTCTAAGAGCAGTGCTCGCCCCCAGCCAGGAGCCTATCAAAGCCATCACCGCTCCGATCAATGCCACCGGTACATCTATCATCTTGGCATGAAGATATCTGGCGGTGGAGAATACAGTCCCGCAGCAGGAGGAGAACTTATTCGTGCCCAAAGCCATGTGCGGCGGAATGCCGGCACTCCAATATGCGGGCAAAGATATCAAGCCGCCACCTCCAGCGATGGCATCAATGAATCCAGCCAGGAAGATGAAGGGCAGGATGATGACATAATCAAGGATGCTCAGTGTGATAGGCATTTACAATTCCGCCTTAAATTCAAGTTTTAGATTGTGGGTGGTTTTTGCCTTCGGGTATTTGCTGTAGCGATATTCCAGGCTGAAGCTGCTGAAGGCATTCAAACGGTAGATGGTAGAGAGCGTGCCATCCGAGACAAAGCCCTGGCGTTTTTGGGGTAAAAAGAGCAGATAGGAGCTGCCCTCCCGGAAATTGTAACCCAGACTGAAGCGTGCCGATACCCTATATTTTTGCATGAAGACGCTGCGCATTTGGGGAGCGAGACGCAGGCTTTTCAGGCTGTATCTATCATCTCCACCTTGCATGCTCCCTTCCTCCTGGCTATAGCCGAGCTCCAATAAAGCCGTGCTTTGGGGGCTGATCAGCTTTTCAAAGTTGCTGCCGATACCCTGCTGTGAAATCTCTGAGGAATAACGGCTTTCCCGGCTCAGGGAATTCTCCAGACTGATTCTGGTATTCATGCTCAGATAGTCCCTGAAGTCGATCTGCGCAGTCTGCCTATTCTCATAGCTTCGCTCGGAGTTTTGATAGCGATTGTCCAGGCTGCGATTCAGCTCCAGCGAAAACGAACTGATGATTCTGCTTTTGTAAAGGTCCAGCCAGACATTTTGCAGATAGCTCTGCCGCGCATAGATGCTTGTCTCACCATAGCTATAGTCCGGCAGGAAGAGATAAGTCCGCCAATCGTCCATGCTGTCTGACTGTTCAGTAACAGTGATGGACAGATCACTCTGGATTTTCTTCCAAAAGAGGTCCTTCAGATAATGCCCAGGTTTCAGATAGAGGCTGGCCATGGCCGAGATTTCTGTGGAAAGCCGGCCTATGGGAGAAGTAATGTATTCATAGATGTACTCGCCTCCCTCCACTACTACTCCGGTGCTGTCAAACACGCCGGTGCCTGAACCTACCCAAACCAGATCGCGGATACGGGGGAAGAATTCGGTTTGGTTGAGCTCGTAATTGTTGTAAAGATTGATCGCCCCGCTTAGCAGATCGTGACCACTGCGCAGAGCAAAAAGATCGTATGAACTTTTGGGATTGCTTTCTGAAGCAGGATTCCTGATCTCACGATGGCTGAAATCCAGATCAAAGCGATGCTGCTCGAAACTGCTATTATGCTTGATGGAATAGGTATCCGAGGAATTCACTTCCTGCCAGTCGGGCTGCTTTACGCTGTTTTGATCCCGCTTAAAAAGCAAGGTGGTATATTGGCGGCGGGATTGGATGCTAAAGCTGGGCTGCCAATTCAGATAGCGGGTGCTAAGGGCGGCGGGATCATCATCTTCCATAGAAGAATACAGCCCGGCCAGCTTCAGGCCAAAGATCCGATATGCCCAAGCCAGCTCTGCATCATGATACATCAGCAAGCTATTGATCTCCCCGCTTTGATCCGAGATTGTGCTGCTGAATCTCAGCGCCGGGACGATCACCTGATAGCCTTTACTTTCGGAAGAGAAGCGCAGAGCTTTTTGCTGATAGCTGTGCTGGATATCCCGATAGCGCAGAAGCAACTTTGGCTTCCAATGCTCATTCAAGTAGCCCATAGAAAGATCGACATTGGCCATAGCCAGAGAATCCGCCCGGGGCAGGGCTGCAAAATCATGCTCTACCACATCGTCTGTACCAAAGCGGTAGATATCGGCAAAGCGGTATTGGGTGTCCAGTCTGGCCTCAAAAGGACTGCCCTGTGCAGCATGTTCTATCCAATAGGAGAGGATAGCGGAGGAATTGTCTTGATCATCCCGAAAGGAAAGCGTGTTTTGATCGTTATGAGAATACATAGTATCGAATCCGCTCTGCCAGACATCGCCCTGCCACAAAAGCCCCAACTCGATATTGCTGCGATTTGTAGGAGCGATCAGCTTCTTTATCGGCAGCCAGGAACCGTTGCCCTGTCCCACCCAGCGATAGCGCCCTCTGGAAAACTCTTCATAATCACCATTCCCAGGCCCCATATAACTGAACACAACGTTGTAAACCGCGCTGGAATCGCCCGGAGCGTATTCATAATAAACCTGGCCCTGGGGGTCAAGCAGCTGAATATAATCTCCGCTACCCGTTTCCATCACGCCATCACTGAGGACAGGGCTGTCTCCAGCCATAGCCAGGCTATCCAGGTCTGCTTCACTGAAGCTATACAGCAAGGGATTGTCTTTGCTATCGCTTTGATGCACCAGATGATGGAAGATGCTGAAGCGCTCGCTGAGCTGAACTTTTGCGCTGGTGAAATAACTGGATTGGCGATAATTTTCATCCGAATACTGAAACCAGGCATTCACAGTATTAGTAGAGCTCACCAGCCGGCGAAACATCACCGAACCTTCCGCATAATCAATGTAATAGTCCAGTCCCCGCTCCAAAAGATTGCCATCCAGATAGATATTCTCTGTGCCGGCTACTATGATGAAGCTGCGCTGAGAGTCATTTGCCACCAGGTAATATGGTCCCTGTTTCCCATCGACAATCTGCATTTGCATCATAGCAGATTTGCCACCGCCGGCGCTGAAGGCTGCTTGCACACGGTGTTTGCCCTCATAAGCTGCAGAGAGCCCTTCGATCTTGGTATGATACTTCAGATAGCGGCTGTCTTTATACTCCAGCTCAAGGTCTCCCATACCTAGTTCCCAGCGCTTGCCATAGACGCGGATGAAGACCTGATCCAGGCTGGAAAGCTCTTTGGAATCGCCTTCGGGGCTGAGCTTGCTCTGGCTGTCTGAAAGCTGGGCAGTGATGAAGACTTCTTTGGCCAATTCTCCATCCAGATTCACATACAGCGATTGCAAAAGATCGGTTTCGCCACTTTCCGAAAAGCTGATGGCAAAGGTCTTGCTGCCGCTGATCTCCAGCTTTGAGCCGGGATTGAACCACTGCGATTTTGGTTTGGAGCTGATGATCGATATACTGTCTGAAATATCCACTTTCTCGTAAAGCTGTATTCTTTTGGTATATTGATCCGGGATGATCAGGTAGCTGACAGTCAGGATGGAGCTTTCCGGCATAGCTTTCAGCAGCAGCACCCCTTTTTTGAAATCCAGCTCGTAATCCAGATTCTGCGTCAGCATCAGGCTATCGCTGATAACCTGCTCGGAGGATACTATTATGTTTTGATGGGAGAGCTGATATCGCAGTTGATCTGCTTGCAGGACGATGGTTTCATCTATTACAAAATCTGAGGCAAAAAGAGCAGCTGCCCAAAATATGATAATGAAGGACAGCCAGTATCTGCGCAGCATCAGACACGATGGATTACGTAAGTAACCACTCCCCAAATGATGAAATCCGCATCTTCGGTGATCTTGAGGGGCTCAAACTCATCATTTTCCGGCACCAGCCAGTATTCGCCATTTTCGATGATTAGGCGCTTGAGCATAAATTCTCCATCCACGATGGCGATCACCACCTTATTTGAGCTGGGTTCCAACGCCCTGTCCACTATCGCCAGGTCCCCCGGATATATGCCTGCACCCACCATGGAATAACCCTCTACTTCCATGAAATAAGTGTGCTTCTTGTGCACGATCAGCCGTTCATTCAAGTCCAGCTCTTTCTCGGTATAATCCGTAGCCGGAGATGGAAAGCCTGCCGGAACCCTGGTGCTGAAAAGCGGACGCGCCACTTTCTCGCCGATCACGGCTTTGTATATCGCCCTTATCGAGCCATCGGTTTTAAACTTTCCCATATCTAAAAATATAGCGGACAGATATCACTCCATCCGCCACATAAAAGGTCAAGGGTTTATTTGATCGCTTTGAGTATGCTTTGTGCTTGAGCGCCATAGGTGGGGTCGTTTACCAAACGCTCCAAATCCGCCTTTGCGGAACTCATGTTTTTCAGCTGATAGTAGGCCACGCCACGCAGCATGCGGGCTGCTGAGTTCGTAGCTTCTTCCTGCAAGACTTTCGTGCTGTAGGTCACCACTTTATTCCAGTTTTTCACGCTATTATAGTGACCCGCCAAAGTGAGAGATAAACGGGAATTCGGCACTAAATCCACAGATTTTTCCAGGTTTTCCACCATCTTGGCGGTGTTTCCCAATTGGGAATAGTTTTGCCCCATCTGAGCGTAAACCACAGCCATGATACCAGGTTCGGGATTCGTACCTGCCAGCTTCTGTAAATAGATATTGGCCTTTTCCCATTGGCTGTTAGCACGGTAGAAATTGCCGATGCGGGTAAACATATCGGCATCGGGACGTAAGGCCTCAGCCTGCATATAGGCGGCTTCGGCTTTGGCATATTCTCCGCTCTCGGCATAGCCTTCGGCAAGCTTGATATAGGCCGCAGCATCCTGCGCTACACTTGCGTAATCTTCCAAAACCTGAAAGGCACGGGCGTCGTCCTTTATATAGTCTTTCAAAACAAAGAACTTGGCATTCAGGATGTCCTCGTCGTTGGGCCGCAGCATCAGAATCTGGTCGTAATAATCCAGCGTTTTTTCATATTCGCCTGCATCCCTGGCCGTGATGGCAAGATTGTTGTATGTAGCCAATACGTATTCATCCAGTTCATCTTGAGAGATGCGCACCGGCTCATGATTCTGGTAAATCTGCAGAGCAGCTTCATAATGTATGATGGCTTCATTGTACATGCTCGTATCAACGCTTTCTTCGGCCATATCGACATGACTTTTGGCCACGTTGAGCTGCATAATTTCGATGTTGTAAGCCACAGAGTCGCTCTCGGAAGCTGCCGGAGCGCCCTCTTCAAACAGCTCGATAGCGCTGTTGAATGAGCTGATGGCCTGTTCAAACATGCCACTATCATATAGGTTTGCCCCTTCCTCGGCAGCAGCACGTGCCAAAGCAAGCGGATCGCGAACTGGTTCCGGCTCCACTTCAATCTGTTTATTCGAAGAGCAGGCACTCAAAGCTATCAGCACCACAAGGGTGACAAGGGTCAAGAATCTTATTTTAAGCATTAAATCCTCCAGATTTATTGATCTTGTTACACGCTGTTATGCTTGCAGATTTTGTCAACTTAAAAAAGATTTTCTGCCAATCCCTTAGTTATAGTCAGCAGCATAAGCATGCGACTCTTCCTTATAGATTATCTTGCATCTCACCAGTAAATAGGAGTATTTATACCTGCTATTTACACAATATCTCCACGACATCTAACAGAGGCGAGCAGTCCAGGCAGGATCGGCCAAAGATTTCGGCTGCCGTCATCTTGTACATTCAAGACCGGAAAGTGAAAGCAAATTCAAAAAAAAAGGAAAGGATCCCATTGGCAAAAACTTGCAGCTTTCCCCCATTTTTTTGATGCTGGTTTATACGCTAACATAATGACAGCAAAGCAGCATTTCAGCGCATCTGAATAGATGGAAGCGCCAAAAATCAGCTATGGTATATTTTGAAATAGCGCGTTTAATTCTTAGATAGCTAAATTTTTGCAGTTAAGAGTGTAAAATTATACACACATCTCATCTATATGATATTCAGGTATTTAAGAATACATGTTGCCGATACTTGTCGAAATAATTCGAAATAATATGCAAAAAAAGCTTTTTTTTCATTGACAGAAATTCTAAGTTCGCAATTTAATAGCGCCAATGTATCTCTAACTCTTATACAAACTACAAAGAGGAGGTAAAATGAGCAGAGATGAATTAGTCAAAAAGATCGCGTCCGACGCCGGTGTTTCCCAAAAAGTAGCCGGCCTTGCCCTCGCTTCCGTCCTTGAAGGTATCACCATGACCCTTGCAAAAGGCGGAAAAGTTTCCTTAGTGGGTTTTGGATCCTTCAGTGTTGCCCACCGTGCAGCTCGTAAAGGCATCAACCCTAAAACTAAAGCCCCTCTGAAAATACCAGCACGTGATGTGCCTGTTTTCAAAGCGGGTAAAAAGCTAAAAGACGCTGTCAAGAAATAACTATTATTGAATTGACATCCAAACTGAAGGGCAGAGTTTTAAAACTCTGCCCTTCACTTTGGCTCGTTTCTTGCAAAAGATATGTGCAAGGAAAGATTAGCCCTTACAGCAAGAAGACTGTCGGTTTTCTGGAACTTAGAACTGATGACTTTTTTGTTAAAAGAATCATAGATATATAGTGCCCTGCTATCTCTGATGGCAGGGGAAAAAAGGAAAATAATAAAATCAAGACCTAAATAGGAGTAGCAGCCATGAAAAAAAATATGCTGTTTATCTTGCTTCTGGCATTAGCCTTTGGAGCATTCTCTTCTCTGGGTGCCCAAGTAAGTATAACACCAAGCTCAGGCACCTCACGCGTAACCCTTTTATACGAAGATTTCGGTACCGTTTCCTCAGACTGGCCGGTTGCAGGCTGGACTCAGCTCAGCGGTATCTATCCCACGGTGGATGGAACCACTACCCAATGGTACAGAGATGATTGGTTAAATGGTCCCAGTGGTAACAACTGTGCCAAAATCAACATCTACGGCACTACCCGTAAGGGCTGGCTGGTTACTCCAGCCGTCACCATTCCCGCAGATGGCTACGAGATCAAGTTTGACCTGGGTCTCACGGATTATGCCAATAGCAATCCTATCGAATTCCCAAACGGTCAACAAGATGACAGATTCATAGTCGCCATGAGCGACGACCCAAATATGACTAATCCCACCCTCCTCAGAGAATGGAACAACACCGGCTCTCAGTACGTATTCAACGAAATTCCGCATACTGGAACCGAGGTCACTCTATTCCTGACCGGGGTTACCGGCACCAAATACTTTGCTTTTTATGGTGAATCCACGGTGTCCGCAACCGGTGAAGACAACGATCTCTTTGTAGATAACGTCCTCATCCGCGATACTCCGACTACTCCCCAGTTTTTCATCAATCCTGCTTCCGTAGATTTCGGACAGGTGCTTCTGGGCCATACCGCTACTCAGGAATTTCTGGTTCGTAATACCGGCATCGGCACTCTTGGCATCAGCAGCATAGATATGCCTGCCAGTCCGCAATTCACCCTTTCCGATTTGCCCACTTTGCCGACTACTTTGGACATTGGCGAATTTTTCACCTTCACCGCTACATACGCCCCTACAGCCGAAGGTAATCATAGTGCTACCATCAGCATTACAGACGATCTCAGGCGTGTGGTAAACACGGTGGAGATGACCGGTATCGGCTTTGATGCCACCATCACCACGCTGCCTTATATGCAAAACTGGGACAGCGTAACTGTCCCGAATATCCCGGTGGGCTGGAGCAAGATCGTGAATTCCACGAATACGGGAGCCCTGGTGGCAACCTACGCCTCATCCCCGAACAGCCCACCAAACAGCGTACGGTTCTACAATCCCAGCGATGCGGATGCACAGCTCTAT
>JALNWR010000091.1 GCA_023230795.1 Candidatus Cloacimonadota bacterium | reverse complement strand
GGTGATGAGCCCAATCGATGAAGAGCGCGAAGCCGGCGAAAAAGAAAATTACGAGTTCTTTGAAAACCTGCCCAGCGATGTAATGGCGAATTTCAAAGAGACTACAGTCAAAGGCAGCCAGTTCAAACAGCCTCTGCTGGAATTCTCCGGTGCCTGTGCTGGCTGTGGCGAAACTCCATATATCAAGCTTTTGACGCAGCTTTACGGAGACCGTATGATCATCGCCAATGCCACGGGTTGCTCTTCGATCTGGGGAGGTACATTCCCCACCATGCCTTACACCAAAAACAAAGACGGTAAAGGCCCCGCATGGGCAAACAGCCTCTTTGAAGACAATGCCGAATATGGCTTTGGCATGCGCCTGGCTGTAAATTCGCATCGTAAACAGCTGAAGCTGGCCTTGGAAGCTCTGATCGAGAAAGAGATCGACGCCAAGCTCAAAGAAGCTATCCGCTACTCTCTGGAGCATTGGGACGCCGTAGATCAGGCCGCCAAAGATAACGCTGCCAAGCTCAAAGATATGCTGCCCACAGCCATTGAGAAAGCCTGCGAAGGCTGCGAAAAGCTTCTGCGCCGCGTTACCGAACTTCAGGATTACCTGATTGAGAAATCGATCTGGGCTATCGGTGGAGACGGCTGGGCTTACGATATCGGTTATGGTGGATTGGATCACGTCCTGGCATCAAACCAGAATATCAAGATCTTTGTAATGGACACCGAAGTTTATTCAAACACCGGTGGACAGGCCTCCAAAGCCACTCCCATGGGCTCTATCGCCCGCTTTGCCGAAGCTGGAAAAGCTACCAACAAGAAAGACCTCGGCATGATGATGATAAACTACGGTTATGTGTATGTGGCTTCTATCGCCATGGGTGCAAACAAAAACCAGGCTTTGCAAGCCATCAAGGAAGCTGAGGAATACCCCGGCCCTGCGATAGTGATTGCCTATGCCCCTTGCATAAACCACGGCATCGATATGTCCATGACTCAAAAACAAGAAAAAGCTGCGGTGGAAGCCGGATACTGGCTGCTGTACCGCTACAATCCGCTGAACAAACTGGAAGGAAAGAATCCACTAACTCTCGATAGTAGAGAGCCCAAGATGAGCATTAGCGACTTCACCAAAACCGAAAATCGCTACAGCCGTCTGCACAGAATCTTCCCGGAAAGAGCAGAGGAATTTGAAAAGGCCTCACAGGAGTTCTTCACAGAACGCTATGAGCAATATAAGAGACTCAGTGAACAATAAATAAAAGCACTTGCCTCATTATTGAGGGTATGGGGGATGTCTTTATTGGCATCCCCTTTTTTGATGCTAAAAAAAGGGAGGCAAACAAAGCTCCCCTTATCTGAAAAAAACTCAAGTTTAATACAGGATCACCCGGCGGATAGTCTGCTGATCCTTTGTAGAAAAGTGTAGCAGGTATATTCCGCTGGGCAGTTTGCTTCCCTGGGCATCACGACCGTTCCAGATTAGTTCAAAGCTTCCTTTGGCAATGCCATGTCTGGTATGAACGCACGCACCTTTGACGTTGTAGATCTTGAGTTTATAGTCTTGATAGCTATCTTTTACTTGCAAAGAGATATTGAGCTTGTCCTGGAAGGGATTGGGATAAGCTGCTTTGATGCCACCCAGCTCTGGCAGCTGATAGTCTGTAGGATTGCTTACCGTAAAGGTGTACAAAGCAGTGGCTACAGCACTGGGAGTATAATCCAGATAATATCCGCGGGCACTTACCAGGGTGCTGTCTGAGATGGTAATAGGCGCGCTGTACAAGGTGGAACCTTCGGTGGGAACGCTACCATCCAGGGTATAATAGATTTGAGCCATGTTTGTAGCGCAGAATATCTGCACATCAATGCTATTGGTATAATGTCCTCCAGGCTCTGGAGCGAAGGACGGAACGGCTACATTTTCGCCGATAGTATAAACCACCATAGCGGTGTCGCTGGTTTGCCAGTCTTCTAGAAAAGCTCTTGCCTTCAGAGTGCAGGTACTGCTGATCAGAAGAGGGGTATTGTACAGGATGGAGGCAGAGTCGGGCTCTGAGCCATCAATGGTATAACGGATTTGGGCTCCGGCGCTGCTGCAATTCATACTGACCAAAACGGGGTCCAAAAACGCTCCTCCTGAGGGCGTAAATGTCGGCTTGGCCACAGTTCCCGTGATCACATAGGAAGCAGTGGCAATGCTGCTGGGCTCCCAATTTACCAGATAAGCCCAGGCTTTGATGGTGGTGGAACTATGGCTGGGTAAATGAATGGGGGAGACATAAAGGTCTGAAGTCTCAGTAGGATTGGACCCATTAGTTGTATAGCGGATCTGAGCCAGGGGGGTGGAGCAAGCAATGCTCACGGCTCGGGGAGAGGTATATATTCCCTGGGCAGGAGTGAATACAGGAGTAGCCGCAGGGCCATTCACCTGATATGTGACAGACCGAATCATGCTGGGAAACCATCCATCCGAAAAGGCTTTAGCCTTGACTGTGGTAGTAACACCCTGTGGCAAAACAAAGGGTGAGACAAATTCGGCAGAAGTGGCAGTAGGACTGCTGCCGTCTAAGGTATATCGTATAGTAGCTGCAGGCAGATCGCAAGAGATAAATATCTGTGGAGAAAGACTATATTCCCCAGCCGGGGGACTGATATTGGGCTTCTGTATCTGCTGGATAGCTCCGCCGGGGTTGATAAAGTACATGTTATCAGGATAGTCTCCGACATTGCCATCAGGCTCTGAAAAAAGGATATTGTTGCAGCTCCGGATTTGTTGGGCGCTGTAGTCCCAGACTTTGAAGTGAATTTCCTCTCCAGCACTTATGGTAAAGATCTGCAGAAGGCAGCCCGGGACTTCGCCAATCACATGCAAAGGCGCTTTCCCCCGCAATTGCTCTTCAGAATCCACCATCACAAAAGCAGCCAGGATGTCATCCGTAGTAGCAGGGACATCGTTGATGTTCACCTTTGCCATTAAAGACATACTGCCAGGCAAGACCATAGGCTGTTCCCAAGGGTCTAGGGTCAAGATCAGGTTGCTGCCATTTATCTGGTACAGGTTGTTCGGATATTCTCCTACAATGGCATCCACCTCAGAAAGCAAGGTCTGATCTGCCCCATATTGAGCCTGAAGACTTGCGTCCCAGACCCTGAAATGCAGCTCTTCTGCATTCGTCTCCGTAAAGATCATGAGCAGACAGCCTGCTACGCCATCCACTACCATTACATCAGCCTTGCCGCGCAAATTATCTGCACCGTCTATACTTACAAAAGCTCCCAATACATCACCGGTAACAGCAGGAGAACCGTTGATGCTTACTTGCGCCATCACGGTCATACTGCTGTAGAGAATCTCTGGCTCGCCCCAAGGGTCTGTAGCCAGAAGCATTGTGCTCATAGCCATCAGGATCAGCAGGATTATATATTTCTTTTTCATTAGATCATCCTTCCTTTATCACTTTAAAAGCATGAGTTTAACGGTTTGATCGCCTTTAGCGTGGCTCAGCCGGCAGAAATATATGCCAGAGGGCATCTGACGGCCGCTATCATCCTGCCCATCCCAGATCAGATTCATCTGGGGAGCACTTAGCCTTTCCTGTATCAGGGTTTTCACCTTCTGGCCGCGAATATTATAGATTTCCACTGTAATGTTTTGCTCATCTTTACCCAGGGTGAGAGCAATGCTGGTGGTCCTTGTAAAAGGATTGGGATAGGCCGCTTTCAGGCTGGTTGTCGATTCAGGCAGCTCGGGCTGGCTTTCTTGCAAAATGAAATACTCGCCTTGGGCATAGTCTCCCAGGATGGTGCCGGGGGCAGTTTGGATGCCAGGTTTCATCAGACTAATGTTTCCGGTAGAAGAACTTTTTAGCTTGAATTCTACCTGTTCACCAGCGCTTTCGCAGAATATCTGCAAAAGGGCAGCCATTTGATTGTCTGCTTCCTTCACCTTGGTGATGCCCCGCAATTCGCCATCCACGAAGGCCATTATCGTATCATCGGCTTGAACGCCTGGCTCAAAGCCAAGCAAGATGCTTTGGCTATTAGACTTTATGATTAGTTTTTCGGGTATAGGCTGGGCTTTGGCAGTCTTACCTGCAGATCTGTTTTCTGCAGGATAGATCAAGTTTGCTGCGCTATCCAGCTTCATCCAATATGACCTGCCGGGAGAGAGTGCGCTGAGGTTGTTAAAGGGATTGCCGGGTTCATACACGCCCTCCATGCCTTTTATCTGAACCAGATGGCTGGCGATGGAAGCTACGGCTGTCGATACCTCCAAAGCGCCTTGCGGAAGGTAACCAGCCAGATTCCAGCCCTCTTGCAGTGGCAAGGGAGTACTTTCAGCTATGGAGTATCCCTCGGCAATCAGGCTGACAGGAGCAGACATATTTGCGCAATAGCCCTTGCCATCCAGGAGGTTAGTTATGCTGTTATAGGGATTACCGGGTTGGTAAACCCCATCCGGCGATTTCACGAGCTGCACATTGTCTATGATATCTGCAAAAACACCCTCAATAGAAGTATCAAAGGGGTGCAAGTTCAAAGAGAACATATTCCAGCCCAGTCGCAGGCTGATAATGAGTTCAGGATTGCTGACGGCATGCAGCCAGAACAGGTTATCCGGCCAGCTGCCTACGGTTCCATTCACAATGCTGCTAAGACCCTCGTTTACGGAAAGCACCTGATTGCTACTTGCATCCCAGAGCAAAAAGTAGATATCTTCATCATTCGTTTCGGTATAGATCTGCATCAAGCAGCCGCTGATGCCGGAATTGATCTGCAAGCTCTGTTTCCCACGCAGCTGAGGCTGTCCATTCACATCGACAAACGCCGCCAGGACGTCTTGCTCAGAAGCAGGCTGATCGTCTATCAAAACCCTTGCCATCAGGGTCATGCTGCTGCTGAGCATCGTGGGATAACCAAAGGGATCGGTAAGCGGATTCTGATGCTGAGGAAATACGATTTGCAGTTCGATAAACATCACCTTGCCACCATTAATTTCGTGATGGGCAGGTGGGTTAATGGAATTTGCGCCCCAAGTATAATCGTCATAAAACATCAGTCCGAGACGGCCTACCTTGCAGTCATCTTGCATGCCCATATACTTCACCAAGTCTGCAGGATAGACCCACATGGGTTTGAGATTACTAAGTTCGGGGGTTTCCACCTTGTTCAGCACTATGGGTTCGCTCCAGTTCTGCCCCCGGTCTGAAGATACAGAAATGTAGATTTCGGGCGTGTTGGCGTAAAAAGCCAATTCAGGATATAAATCCGGATACAGGTTATAGAGCCGGGCCCTTTGGCTATCCTGCCACACGGCAGCCATCATCCCCTGGTCATTTACTTTTGTCAGCTTGAGATTGTTGTAATGAAACATCATTGTATTCGTATGCAGTGTACTATCCCAATGCGGGAAGGGGTAGTGACTTTCTATATCCAGATAGTATCCTCCATCAACGCCTTGAGCGTATTCCGGCTCGCCCCAGGGTGCTTGTTTATCCCAGGGAGTGAAAACCTCGTTATAGTCGTCTTCCGGATTCTTCTGGGGATAGATTTCTCTGATGGTAAATTCAGACTCCAGAATGTCATAGACCACAGCTTTTACTGTGTGAAAACCAGGATAAAAATCACCGGTATCTGTGCAAACACTGAACAAGGCCGGGAAGATAATCTTGCCATCGCCAGAACTAACTGCATTTGAGTGACCGGAATTGACTATACCCCAATGCAGCTCATCATCAGGAAGAGCTACACCATCCGAATCAAGAAATAATCCATTACCTTGCAGAGTAGCGGGAGGGTTCCAGGTAGGAATGTGGCTATAGTCCGTAACACGACTCCAGGTGCCCTGACCGTAATTTGGGCACATAAAGATATCCAGATCAGGCTCGTCAATAATGTCAACCAGATTTATGTGTGCTTCATGATAGCCCACATAATATATATTGCCCAAATCATCGGTAGTGATAAAGTGGAAAGGTCGGCGCCACTCATTAGCATGATTCCACTGATCCATTTCGGGAATGCTGGTATAGCTCCACTGAAGCGGGACTCCTGTATCAATCATATTTCCATCAAAATCGGCATAAGCAATGAGGACGTTTTCACAGGGCCAGCCGCCCCAATTATGAGAAACACTGTTGCGAGCGACAATATAAACTCTGCGTTTGCCTGGCAAAGGAGATATGCCGATTTCGATAGTAGGCCAGATGAATTCATTGTTTGAAGAAGCCACTGCCCCGTCTATCATGATTTCCAGGGGATTGTCAATAGCCACCTCGATTTCATTGAAGATGCCGGGTATCCCTTGTAAAAATGAGTAGGAGCAAAACTCCACTTCATATTCATCATCATAAAAAGGAGCCCCCAAGTCTTCATGATTTGCATGCCAGGCGTACAGGGGTTTACCGGACACTGGATCTACGTCCAGAGTAGGATAACCTTCAGGACGCAATATAGAGGTGATTTCGTTGATGTCTATTAGATTCCCATTTGAGCCCAAGTGTGCAAAGAAAACCCGGCGGGTGCCGTAGGCAGTCCGCTTGCCTTGAAAAGTTATGAAGTATCCGCCTCCTGCTACATCCGGAATCAAACGTAGAGGCAATGAGTTGTAGCTTCCGATCATATAATCATGATAGCTGGTCATCACGGAAGTAGGAGCTTGGACAAAGGTATATTCAGGGACTATTCTGCTTTGCTGAACATGAGGCCGAAGCACAGGGCTGTCCAGCGGCTTCCTGATCTGATAGTCAGGCATCGGTTTGGCAAAAGCAAAGCCGATGAGCATGCAGAGGCTAAGTAAAACTAACTTTTTCATTTTTCCTCCATAAAGGCCAAAATCTCGCTTTGATATCTGTGCATAGGAAGCATATCGCTTTGAAACACACTCCCCTGCGATCTTCGGTACTCTAATTACATAAATCATTTGGCTAACATCACCTTGGCAGTCTTGCGATAGCTTCCTGCCTTTAGCTCGACAATATAAACTCCTGAACTCAGATTGGAACCCTTGTGGTCGGTTCCGCTAAAAACTATCTGATGAGTTCCACGAGGATATTCGGCCTCGACGAGTCTGGATACGATTTGTCCCCGCAGATTGTAAACCTTGATGCTTACATGAGTATTATTCTCGGCCACAGCGAAAGATATTGTGGTGCTGGGATTGAAGGGATTGGGATAGCAAGCGATGAGCCGGGTAAGCAGCTGGGGAGCATCACCAGGGCCTGTCAGAGGCTGGAGTGAGATGAAATCCGGATATTTATCCAGCTCCTGGTCGGCTCTGCTGTCAAATTTATCAGCGATGGGAAGCTCGGTCCCATCCGGCTTTTTCAGCCACAAGCTGATCTCTTCATCAGCCTCATTGATATAGATTTGCATCAGCGCCGCAGGAAATCCTTCCGGGGCGATCAGCTTTTCAGCTCCCCGCAGTTCATCATCTACCTTAGCTATCAGGATATCGCCGGCATCGGCCCAATCGCATCTGGCCAAAAGCACCATGCTAAGAGGAAGCACTTTTACTTCTTCTGCACTGGATTTTGCCGGAGCATCCGCCTGTAAGTTACCTGCAGGCTCCGGATAGACGAGCTGGTGCTCGCCACTGATATCAAACCAATATCCCTTGCCGGGGGACATGGCAGTAAGCGTGGAATAAGGATTTCCGGGTATATATACACCATCTCTGCCCTTCACTTGAAGCAGCCAGGGTGAGGTGTTTATCAGCGCCTGCGATACCAGCATCTCGCTTTGAGGTAAATAGGCACAGAGATTCCAGCCATCTGCCAGAGCTATCGGAGTGCTGCAAGGAATCTTAATTCCAGATACAATCCACTCACAATGCTCATTTACCTGAATCAGGTAAGCCTCTCCTTGCTGAAAATAATTTAGGCTGGAATAAGGATTTCCGGGAACATAAACGCCCTGGGTGCCTTTCACCTGAAGCACTGCGCCTTGAATAGGATAAAGCAGGTTTTGCACAGAGCAATCTGCCGAAGCTACATTCAAAGAGACCAGATTCCATCCCCGTCTGAGAAACAGGCTTTGTGCTGCAGCAGTATAAGTATCTATCAAGACTGGATCATCGGGCCAGGAGCCAGCACTGCCGTTTACCACAGAGTTTAGCGTGCTGTCAGAACAGAATATCTCTTCAGTGCTATTTTGCCAGAGCTTAAAATACACTGTTTCGCCGTCCGTAGCTGTATATACTTGCAAGTTGCAACCCGGGATTCCATTTTGGGTGTTTATAATCTGTTTCCCGCGCAGCTCTGGGCTTCCGGCTACATTCACATAGGCCCCCAGCACGTCTCCACTGTTGGCTTGTTGGCCGTTTACAGTTACCGTAGCTGCCACGCTCATGCTGGTGGGCAGGATTACAGGCCCGCCCAGTGGGTCTTCATCATAGCTTCCATGCGAGCTGTGTACACTGAAATTATCCACGTAAAAGGCAAAGGAATCATCGGATACACAGCGGATAACTATATACACACTCTGGTTATCATAGGC
Organism: Candidatus Cloacimonadota bacterium; assembly: GCA_023230795.1. Lineage (GTDB taxonomy): Bacteria > Cloacimonadota > Cloacimonadia > Cloacimonadales > Cloacimonadaceae > UBA5456. The sequence goes on along the minus strand of JALNWR010000091.1, from coordinate 2,045 downwards.
AGAGAGATCATAGCGGTACTCCGTCCAGTTTGCAGGAGGCTGTACAAAATCAGTGCTGTTTGGGCCAGTAAGATAGTTAAAGTCTTGCAGCAAAATGCTATTAGAATTAATTATTCCTACTCGAAAACGATCCAGATGATAACTTGCATTGTGGCTCTTGGCATAGAATTTTAGGCTGCTATTTTCTCCCAGATTTATTCTGGGAGTGATCAACCAAACATCGTTAGGTGTGTTCCAGCAAGCAAAGCAGGCAGCCATTTTGTCCCCCGCATAAGGATTGTTGTATGCCACAGGGGGTGTGGTAGCGGAAGGATTGAAGGCCATGTAAGGCAACGCTGTGCCCATACCGGGATATACGAAGTTCGTAGTGATATAAGTAGGGCTGTGATCGCAGTCTATATTAGTCCAGGGACTCAGATCGACAGCAAAATCAGGGTAGTCTTCAAATCCGTCTTCAAATATTGTCGGTTCCAATAGGAGGTCCACGGTTACATTCACCGTCACAGCCTGGGATTCGCCTCCGCTGTAAGATGCTGTTACTGCGTAAAGATAATCACCATTAGGCAGATCTGTATCTATGTAGCTGGTGATGTCAGCATCGCTGATATTGACGATCATTTCGCCATCCCGGTAGATATTATACCCCAGCAGATTCCGGCTAAGATATCTATCGGGGGCAGTTTCACTTACGGAAATATCATCCACGCAGAAGATGCTAGCATCGCATGATATGCACTGAATGCCAAAACGGATGCTCTGGCCAGCATAAGCAGAGAGGTCAAAACAGTACAGAGTCCAATCTTCGGGCGCCTGAATATAATTTGCGCCACTGATGATGGTAAAGTCTGCAGGAGTAATACCGCCAGTGGAAACTCCCACCTTAAAGCGCTCCATACCAAATAGCAACACCTTATAGCTTCTCGCCCAGAAGTGCAGATGGCATCCTGCCGAAACATCGATCATGGGAGAGATCATCCAGTCGTCGTTGGGAGGGCTGGTAGCGACAAAGCAGGCCGCAAATTTTTCGCCGTTTTGAACATTAAGATCGGGAATCGGTGGAGCGGTGGCAGAGGGATTAAAAATCATATAGGCCATAGGGGAACCTGAATTTGGCCAGTTGAAATCGAGCATGCTATAGGTCGGAGCGAGGTCTAAGTCCAACAATATCCAGGGAGCGAATGATAGACTAAAATTCTGATAGCCCTCGAAACCTTCTTCAAATAACGGCAAAGGAGGAGCACCTGGAGAACGCCAGCTCAGATGCACATTGTCTTCATTTAATGTAGCCGTGAGGTTTGTGACAGGGTCTCCTTCCTCTCTGGGATTTGTGGCGGCTTGATCAAAGTAAAGATCAGAAAAGGCGTTCTGATTCCTATCGCCCGCTTCACTTTTTCCCTGTGAAAGCTGATGCCGCTTTGAATAATCCTCTGCGGATACATCTTTGGTAAAATTCTCATTCTGAGCAGTCCTGACAGCAAAGCATAGCTGCATACTCAGAATGAACAGCACCACGATTAACACGCGTTTCATGGCATTTCCTCCTTCAAAGAACTCTTGAATTTAGTTGGCAATAATGGACATAGGAGTATCTGCTGCAGAAATTGCCGAGTAACAATTGCAAAGATCATCACTAAAACAAAGATAAAACATGGCCTGTAGTAAATCATTTTAGCTCCTTAATGCTAAGTAATAGGCTCAAGCATCTTAGCTACTAAACGAGCTTATATATTGCTATAATTTATGTCAAGAGATATCTTTACTGGCATTCCCCTATTTACGAGAGTCTGATTATGGACTGGTCGGTGTTTGCTATCTGAAATGCCGTCCCTACAGGACTCTATAACCTTGTGTAGCTGTAGGTTGCTATCTGAAATGCCGTCCCGGACTCGAACCGTTGTGTGGTATTGTTATGCTATCTGAAATTCCGTCTCGATGAGACTCGTAGGGGATGCTCGTCTTTCCGGGATGCTATCTGAAATTCCGTCTCGATGGGACTCAAGGTATTGTGCACCTGTCTGGGTCTATCTAAAATTCCGTCCCGCTGG